>JBILXR010000108.1:0-6436 GCA_044378215.1 Opitutales bacterium | reverse complement strand
CGCACGAGCTTCAGGCCGCAGCCCGGATCGGTCATGCGCGCGCCGGGCAGCATCCGCCAGAAACACGAGAGCGTCGCGGAGATAAGCGAGCGCTTCCAGGAACGGCCGATGACCTGCGAGTCGCGATACCAGCGGGAGCCGGCGACAAGGTCGGCCTTCCCTTCCACGATGAGGCGGTAACCGCGCACGAGCGCTTCGGGATCCGTGGCCATGTCGGCGTCGCAATAGGAGAGGACGTCATAGCCCTCCGGCGCCGATTCCCAGGCGGAGCTGATCGCGATGCCTTTGTCGCCGTGGTCGCACGCCCGATGGTAGACCACGCGATACGGGATCTTCGCGGAGGTTTCGATGGCGACCGACCGGGTCCAGTCCGTCGAGCCGTTGTCCGAAACCACGATCAAGGCGTCCGCGCAGCCGTTGGCCTGCAGGCTTTCCGCCAGACGGGCCAAGCCCGGTCCCAGTCGACGCTCCTCATTACGGACCGGAATGACGATTAGGAGGGGCATCGGGGGCCGTTTAAAATCCTCCATTTCCCAAGATAACTCAACCCTTACGTCCGGCCTTTGCGATTGAGATGAGACTGAGACTCAGTTTCATATTTGACTGTTGAGACTGAATCTCAATTTTTGGCGACCAGCCCATTTCGTCATGCGCCCGTATCTCCTCTTCCTGCTCGCCGCCAGTCAGGTGACCTTGGCCCAGACCGCGCCTTCGCCCGCCAAGCCCAGCGAGCTCGCCCCCTTGACCGTGACGGGCATCGCCCCGGACGCCTTCATCCTCCCAGGCTCGGCGGCCGTCATCGAAGGCGATGAGTTCCGCGCCAAGGGCTATACGAACATCAAGCAGATCGCCGCCAACACCCCGGGCGTGTTCGTGCGCGACGAAGACGGCTTCGGCAACTTCCCCAACATCTCGATCCGCGGCGTCGACGGTACGCGCAGCGCCAAGGTCACCCTGATGGAGGACGGTATCCTGACCGCGCCCTCGCCCTACTCTTCCCCCAACGCGTATTACGCCCCGAAGTCGGGACGCATGTCCGGCATCGAGTTCCTCAAAGGCTCGAGCCAGGTGATGTACGGCCCGCACACCACGGGCGGCGTCATCAACTTCCTCTCGACGCCCATCCCGACCGGCGGCCAGCGCTTCTTCTCGCGCCTCACGGCCGGTAACTACGGCAACTTTTTCAACCAGACCTGGCTTGGCGGCACGACGATGACCGAAGCCGGCAAGGTCGGCGCGCTCGTCGAACTGCACACCCAGCTGAGCGATGGTTACCGCGTGATCGACGGCGTCGGCCGCCGCAGCGGTTTCACCCTCACCGAACCGATGGTCAAGCTGTCCTGGGAACCGAAGGGCACCCTCCGCCAGCGGATCGAACTCAAGATCGGCCAGACCGACTTCGAGGCCGACGAATCCTACGCAGGTCTGACCGAGGCCGACCTCCGCGCGAACCCCGACCGCCGCTACGGCTCGAGCCGCTTCGACCACCACGTGGCCGAACACTGGCGCACCTACCTCAAGTGGATCGCTGAACCGGACAAGTCCCTCCGCCTCGAGAGCGCGCTGTATTTCAACCAGTTCGACCGCAACTGGGACAAACTCGACGGCCTGACCGGCAGCGGCCTTCGTACCAACGTCGCGGAAGCCCTCGCGCACGCCCCTTCCCTCGCGATCCTGCGCGGCGACCTCATTACCGGCAACGACGGCGCGTTCTTCACCAACGACGCCACGCGTAACCACGAGGCCTACGGCTGGCAGGGCTCAGTGCGGAAGCAGTTCGAGACGGGCGAAGCGCGCCACGAGCTCGTCACCGGCCTGCGCGTCCACCGCGACACCGCCGGCGGCTCGAACCAGCGCACGACCTACGTGGTCGACGACGGCGTGATCGGCGCGGGCACCAAGGCCGCGGTGACTTCGGCCGGGTTCCAGGAGACCCTCGCGACGGCGATCTTCGTCGAAGACGCGATCAAGTTCGGCGCCCTGACCCTGCGTCCCGGCGTGCGTTACGAATTCCTCGACATGGCCAACACCACGTCGGGCGGCGCCTACACGCCCGTCGACAGCGAGATGGTCATGGGCGGCCTCGGCTTCACCTACGAGCTCAACGCGCAGAGCACCGTCTTCGGCGGCGTCTACCGCGGCGGCTCGGCGGCTAACCCTTCCGGCTACGCCGCCGGCACGCGCTCCGAAGAAAGCCTTGGCAAGGAACTCGGCCTGCGTCACCGCGACCGCGCCACCAGTTGGGAACTCACGGCGTTCCACACCGATTTCCGCAACCTCATCGCGCCCGTGGTCGGCGTGGCTGGCGGCGGCCTGATGCCCGTCACCAACGGCGGCGGCGCGACCTCTTACGGACTCGAAGCCCTCGTGCGACACGACCTCGCCGGCGCACCAGGCAGCGGCTTCGCGCTGCCGGCCTATGCGGGCCTGACCTGGACGCACGCGCGCTTCAGCGACATCGAAGGCAGCCGCCTCGGCAATTCGGCCGGCCTCTTCGCCGGCGCGAGCAACGGTAACGAGATCCCGTATATCCCGGAATGGAAACTCTCGGCCGGCCTCGGCTTCGAGACCGGACCGTGGGGCGGATCGCTCGACCTCAGCTACTACTCCGCGACCTGGGGCACGGGTTACAACGCCGGCCCTCGGCTCATCGATGGCTCCGGCGCGCTGGCCAATCCTTCGACCCTCGACGGCAAGGTCGACGGACTCCTCACCGTGGACCTCAACCTGCGCTATCAGCTGACTCCCTCCTTCAAGCTCGTCGGCGGCGTCCAGAACCTGCTCGATAAGCGGGCGATCATCAGCCGCGCCCCGCTCGGTGCGCGCGCCAACGCCCCGCGCACCTTCTTCTGCGGCGGCGAACTGGCCTTCTGAACCCCGGACGCGACTTGCCACCCCCGGGCCGCGCTCGCATCGTCACCTTCCCCCGCGCATGCGCCCCGCGCCCGTCCAGCCTGACTCCGACCGCCTCCTCGACTTCGTCGTCGTGGCGCTCGCGGTCGTGGCCTTGGGCGTGTCGGTCAGCGGCCTGACCCGGACGCCCCCGCGGCTCGAACCCGCGACGCTCCCGCCGGCGAAGCCTAAGCCGGCGCTGGTGAAACTAGACCCTACGAAGTTGCGCACCGCTCCCTCCGCGAACGTGGACAGCGCCGCGGTCGCTCCGGACGCCGCGTTGGCGCCGGCCCCGCTCGCGCCGATCAGTTCGCTGCCGAACGTGAACCTCCCGGCCCTCCCGCAGGTGCCCGCCGCGAACGTCCGCCGCACGCCGACGACTCCTACCGTCCCCAGCGTCGGCAAGACCGGCGCCACGGGCGCCGCCCGGGGCGGCGTGACGACCGGACCCATCGTGCTCGATGTCGCCGAGATGGCCGGCCGCCAGCCATGGCCGGAATATCCCTACGAATGCCTGCGTCGTCGCGAGAGCGGCGTCGTACGCGTCGTCTTCGAGGTCGGCGAGAACGGCGCCGTGCGCCGCGCCCGGGCGATCGATACTTCCGGCTGCCATCGCCTCGACGAAGCCGCGACCGACACCATCCTGCGCCGCTGGGAATTCCCGGCCGGCGACGTCCGCCTCTACGAGATCTCCATCCACTTCCAACTCCAGTGACCATGCCCCTCGCCAACGTGCTCGTAGAGACCTTCCTCAAGGGCGGACCCATCATGTGGCCGATCCTCGTCTGCCTGATCGTCGCCCTCGCGACCGTCGCCGAGCGTCTGCTCTACTGGCGTAACGTCCGTCGCCTCCGCGCCGACAAGGCCTTCAGCGAAGCCCTCTGGGAAGTCCGCCTCGGCCAGTACGGCCCGGCCTGGCAGCGCACGCAGGGCGCCGCCTCGCCCTTCCTTGTCGCGCTCCGCTCCGGCCTCGCCAACGGCCGCACCGAACCCGTGACCGCCATGCAGCTTCGCGCCGAAGAGACGCTCGAAGAGGCCGGCGCTCGCCAGTGGCTGCTGAGCACCATCGTGACCTTGGCGCCCTTGCTCGGCCTGCTCGGCACCGTCGTCGGCATCATGGGCAGCTTCCAGTTCATCGGCTCCGAGCAGCTCGCGGTCGCCAAGGTGAGCGGCGGCGTCGGCGAAGCGCTCATCGCGACCGCCGCCGGCCTGGGCATCGCGATCTTCTGCCTCATCCCGCACAACTTCTTCCACCGCCGCGCGCAGTCGTTGCGGCACGACCTCGAGCAGGCCATCAACCAGGCCGAGATCGCGCTGAAGAGCGCCGCGGCCGCCGGCCAGCCGGTGAGCGAATTCCAACCTGCGCCCGACGAAGCCGGGCGCCGTCGCTGAGATGGCCATCCGCCTCCGCCGGCCGAAGGACGAAGAGACGGGCGCGCGCATCGAGATCGTGCCGCTCATCGACATCATGTTCTTCCTGCTGGCCACGTTCATCCTCGCCACCCTCGGCCTGACGCAGAGCCAGGCGCTCGCGCCGGTCCGTCTGCCCGCCTCCGCGGCGACCACGGCTTCCGCCGAACGCGATCTCGTCGTCGCCGTCGATGCCGCGGGCACGCTCTCGCTCGAAGGCCGCGCGCTCGGTCGCAATGAACTCGTCGCCGAACTCCGCCGCCGCGCCGCCACCGCGCCGGGCCGGCCGGCCCTCGTGCAGGGCGACGCCCGCACGCCCTTCGCCGCGATGACCCGCGCCCTTGAAGCCGTGGGCGAAGCCGGCATCACCGAAGTGCGCTTCGCCGCCGAACCCGTCGAAGGAAAATGAGCCTGCGCGCCCTCCAGTTCGTCTTGATCGGCCTGCTCGTCACCGTCGCCGGCTGGCAATGGCAGCGTGACCTCGGCCTGCGCGCCGACTACGCCGCCGAAGGCGCGACGCGCGCGAAACTGACCGCCGACCTCGCCCAGGCCCGCGCCGAAACCGAAGGACTCAAACAGGACCTCGCCGAACTACGCACGCAGCTCGACCGCACGCGTGCGCTCCGCGCCGAAGCCGAAGCGGATAACCGGAAGCAGACCGCCGAATTCATCGCCCGCACCAAGGACTGGCAGGCGGCCCTCCGTGGCTGGGAAGACGCCGTGAAGGCCCGCGACGCCCGCCTCACCGCATTGCAGGAACGCGAGAAACTCATCCTCACCAAACTCACCGAAGCCATGAAACACGCCGAAGAAGCGACCGCCCGGGCCGAGGAGATGAGGAAGAGGATTGAGGGTGGGAAGAAGAAGGAGTGATCATAGGTGGTGGCGGTTAGCGGTTGGCGGTTGGCGGATAGGAAGAGGCAGCGCGGAGGACTAAATGGAGGGCTGAATGGAGGACTGAGTCGATGGCTGCATCGATGACAGATGGCAGAGTTCCTGAACCTGATACCTGATGGCTGAGACCTGGGACCCGAAATTGTCTTGGGCCCCAGCCAATCATCCGGTTTCCCTTTGAGTTAATGGTCTCTGCCTTGGGTAGGATTGAGCGCCCTCGCTCAACCACGGCTGACCAAGGGTGGTCAGCCCTACCTCGAAACAAGAACAGACGCAGGGACTGGGGCGTGGACAGGGTTTCGATACCTAGGGAGAGGGACGGGCGCAGTGATGGAATCTACTGTGACTGTCCCGGCGTCTGCCCCTCAGCATCAGAACCGTCCCTGCCCGTGCCCCTGTCCCTGATAGAAAATACAGCTAGGTCGGCACGCAGTGCCGACCCTACCCATAAAAAAAGGGCAGCACTTGGTGCTGTCCCTACCTTGATGCAGGCGGATGCGATGTCATCGCATCCCTACCCGATGCCGCTCAATCAATTCAGCCCTCAACGCAGTCCTCCACTCAGTCCTCCATTCAGTCCTCCATTCAGTCCTCGATGATCAGGATCCCACCTTCTCCTTGATCGCCGCGAGCATCTGATCGGGCGAGAGGCCGTGGGCGGCGCGCAGGGTCTTCACGTCGGTCGCATGGCCGACGAATCGGTCGGGCCAGCCGAGGCGGAGCACCGGGGTGCGGACGCCGAATTCGGCCAAGGTCTCGAGCGCGCCCGTGCCGAAGCCGCCGGTGACGGCGCCGTCCTCGAGCGTGACGATGAGCTTCGCGGCCTTGGCCTGCTTGACGAGCAGGGAGGTGTCGATGGGCTTGGCGAAGCGCGCGTTGACCACGCCGACGGACAGCCCGGTCGACGCAGAGAGTTTTTCGGCGAGCGCCTCGGCTTCTGAGACCATCGTGCCGAGGGCCCATAGCTGGACGTCGGCGCCGGCGCGCAGGACTTCGGCCTGGCCGAGCGGAATGAGCGCAGGCTGCGCCTTGATCGCCTTGCCGGCGGCGGCTCCGCGCGGGTAGCGGATGAACATCGGCGCGCCGGACTTCAGCGCGGTGTGCAGCATGTCCGCGAACTCGTCCTCGTCCTTAGGCTGCATCAGCGTGACGTTCGGGACACAGCGTAGGTAGGCGATGTCGAAGAGACCGTGGTGCGTGGGGCCATCGCTGGGCGAGACGCCCGCGCGGTCCATGCAGA
>JBILXR010000107.1:0-6643 GCA_044378215.1 Opitutales bacterium | reverse complement strand
GCGCCGAGACGTTGCGTGGCATACCGGCGGATGATCCGATGGCCGCGCTGCTGCGTTCGCGGCTCAGTTTGCGCAACCAGGATGTTCATGGGGCGATCGCCAGCCTGAAACCTGCGATCAGCCATGGCGACACCCGGCTATTGTCCGAGTACATGAGTTCGGTGTCATCGCGCGACTACATCGATTATAGTGGTTACTACCTTCAAGCCGATACGGAGGACCGGGACAGTTGGACGGCCCGCGCCCGGGGCGAACTCGGAGTCTTGTTCCTCAAGAACCAGGAATACGTCTCGGCGATGGGCGCCTTCTACTACTCCTTGAACGAACGAGACGCCGCCTATGTCGGCGAATGCCTGCTGACCGTCGATGAACTCAAGCGCGACGTCGACCAGAACTGGCAGCGACCCCTGATGACCGGCGGTTACCCATTCGTGGACAACGGCCGGTTCGTACCGGTCAGATACGAGGTACGTCATCTGCTCGCCCGCAGGTTATTCCGCTCGGGAAGATGGGAAGAAGCCCTTCCCTACTTCCCGGATGACGTCCGGACGACCGCCCGACGCTACGTGGAACTGAGTCGCAAAGCCGAACGTTGGCATTTTGACCGCGTGGAACGGGCTGACGCCTATTGGCGGGCGGCGCTGATCATGGCCAAACAAGGCGACTCGCTTATCCATAGCGATTTTGGCCACTACTGGCGCTCCTCCGAGAGCTGGTATGTGCATGACCTCGAGATCGAACAGACTAACTGGCACGAAAGGCCAGACCTGCCCAAACTGCGCCTCGAAATCAACAACTGGAAGATTCCGAGTTCTTACGCCGCCCCCAGCGACGACGAACGGCAACGCGCCAAGAATTGGATCAAGAAGAACCTCGATAAGCCTGACTATTCCCATCGGATCGCCAGCTACGCAGCCGTCGACCTTATCATGAAGGCCGTCAGTCACCTGCCGGACAATGATGTCCGCGGCTCGCAGATGCTTCAGTACGCCGGCGACATCCTGAAATTCGTCGACCCGAAGGCGGCGAATCCCGCCTACCGGACCCTCGCCATCCGTTTCCGAAAGACCCCGCTGGGAAGTCACGCCTGGAACAAGCATTGGTTCAGCCGCGAGGATGGTAGCGACGACCCCGATCTCTTGACCAAATAAGCCTGAGACTAAATCGAGACAAAGCCTCAAAGCGAAACCGGAAACCGGAAATGATGCACGGTCATCCCCGGGTGCGCGAGCCCCACGCCCTCGCCGCCCATACTCTATACTCCATACTCGATACTCTCATACCTTCTGATCAACCGAGCCTCTCGTCCTCGTGACCTCGTGTCCTCGTGTCTGCCCCGTGCCCACGTGTCACCGTGCTAACGTGCCCCCTCGCGCATGCCATGCGAATTCACCTTTGCACTTTTGCACAGGCCGAAGGTCGATTTGCACCTTTGCACTGTCAGTCGACGCCCTTGCCCACATGTCAACTTGTCAACGTGTCAACTAGCAGTCGTACTCCGTGCGACTAAAATCCGATGATCGTCATCGACCCTTGGCTGACCTGCGTGGCTTCGACGCCAAGGATCCAGCGTTCCTCATAATTCGGACCCCATGAGTCGGAGACGGCGACCTCGCCGGTCTCCTTGTTGTATCCGATGATCATGCAGACATGTCCTTCGTTGCGGTTAGGCTGCAGGGCCTTCTGGCCCTTGCGCCCGTCGGCGACGGCCTTCTTCCAGGCCGCCGGATCCGTCATGCCCTGACGCTCCTTGGTCCGAGCGTTCGCAAGCTCATTGTAAGGCTTGGTCGAAAACATCGCCCACATGATCGGGAGCCCACGGTCGATGTACTTGGCGACGGTCGAGGGATCGATCTTGCCGCTGAACGATTCGATCTTCCGGCCGCCGCGGGTGACGGCGTCCTTGGCGCCTGCGGCGAGGGCGACGACGGAAGTGCCGCCGCCGGCTCCGCTCTGTCCGGCCATGGCGAGCACATACATGTCCGCCGGCACTCCCATGTAGCGCATGGCACGCTCCCAGGTAGCCGGGGCGCAGTAACCCTTGGGACCTTGGTCCACCATGGGGATGTCTTTCAGGACCACGTCCCCGTTCGGGCGCTTCACGACGCGGGTCTTCGCGCGGGCGAAGAGCTCGGCATCGGATACGCGGGTGCGGCCGCCGTCGTCGGCGGATTTCACCGAGACGACCCGCAACGCGACGTATTCATCCTTTGGCGCCGCCAGCAGGAAAGCATGACCGTTCCAATCCCAGCGGCGGACGACTTCGCTTGTGGCGCGCCCCTGCCCCATGCGGTCGGCCGAGGGCTTGCCGAACAAAGCCGTGAGCTTGTCGCCGAGGTCCTTCGCATCGTCGGCGATGGCCTTCTTATAATCCTTGATCTGCTCGTCGCGTGCCTTGGCCTTGGTCTTGTCCTTGACGTCCTTGGACGAGATCGAGACGGCGTCCCCTTTGTTGGCGAACATGAGCGACAGGGCGCTCGGCTTGTTCATCTCCGAGATGAAGGCGCACGAATACGGACGGCAATCCAGCAACCGGTAAGTATCCTTCGGATAGAGGCGGTAGCTGGCGTCCGTGGTCGTCTCGGATTCCTGCGGCCAGGCCAGACGTTCGGCGACGGCCTTGGCGTCATCATCCCAGAGATTTGTGTCGGCGAACAGTTCGACCCCAAGGGACTTGTTCACCTGCTCGACCGTGACGTCAGCGGCAGAAAGACTCGCTGCCAGGAAACAAAGCAAGAAGCGCATATGAGAGGGTTGAGGACTGAATTGATGGCTGAATCGAGGACTGAATCAATGACGGAGAATCCGTCCACCCAAAGGGAAACCGGAGACCAGGATTTTACCTACGGCCCGAGGTAGGGTCAGCACTGCGTGCTGACCTAGTCGCCTTTGTCTCTCTGCCGCTCCCAACCGCCAACCTGCTCGCGGCTCCGGTTCCCGGTCTCCCCTTGAGTTCTGCAGCCCTGCCTTGGGTAGGGATGACCGACCCGGTCATCCTGGGGCGTGCGAGCCGCACGCCCCTACCTTATCCACCCCGCCAATCATCCGGTTTCCCTATGCTGCCCCCTTTGAGTTCTGTCCTCCCTTACTCACGTGCCCCCTCGTCAACCTGCCAGCTAGTATTCGGCCTCTATACTCAATACTCCATACTCGATACTCCCACATCCCACCTTTGCACAATCTTACCTACCCCTGCCCCTACCCCTAATCTTAATCCATCCTTCATCTTCCATCCCACATCTGCATCTCTATCTGCCTTCCGCCCTCCGCCTCAATGCCCCGCTTCCTCCTCCCCCTCCTCGCCGTCCTCGTCTCGGTTATCGCCTCCGCCCAGACCCTGCGTACGGCCTCGCCCTGGGGCTCCGGCGTCGGACTCTCTGACCGCATCGCCGATCAACCGGACAACTGGCCCTTGCTGACCGCCCAGTTCGCGATGGTCACGCCGGAGAACTGCATGAAGCCCGCCGCGCTCCAGCCCAAGGCCGGCGAGTGGCGCTTCGAGCAGGCCGACCGCTTCGTGGATTTCGCCCGCTCAAAGGACCTGAAAGTCGTGGGCCATTGCCTGGTCTGGGCTAAGGACGACCGCACGCCCCCTTGGTTCTACCTCGACGGCGACAAGCCCGCCTCGAAAGAAGTCCTGCTCGCCCGCATGAAGGCCTACATCGAAGCAGTCGCCGGACGTTATCGCGGCAAGATCGCCATGTGGGACGTGGTCAACGAAGCCCTCGGCGATGGCAAAGGCTATCTCCGCGAGTCCGGCTGGACCCGTGCCTGCGGCGAGGAGTTCATCGCCAAGGCCTTCGAATACGCCCATGCCGCGGACCCCGAAGCGCTGCTGATCTATAATGACTACAACAACGAACTCGACGGCAAGCGGGAGCAGATGCTGAAGCTCCTCGCCGACCTGCGCGCCCGCAAGGCCCCCGTCCACGCCATCGGCCTGCAGGGACATTACGAGCTCGATAAGATCCCGTTCGCTGAGCTCGAGAAGACGCTCGTCGCCCTCCGTGCCGCCGGCATCAAGGCCGTCGTCTCGGAACTCGATATCGACGTCATCCCCCGCAGCCGCTGGTGGGCCGACGGCGGCAAGCATCGGGCCGAAATAGCGAAGATCAACCCTTACGCCGACGGCTGCCCTCCCGAGATCCTCGCGCGTCAGGCCGAACAATACGCCAAACTCTTTGCGCTCTTCCGTCGCTACCCGGACGTCATCATCCGCGTCTCCTTCTGGAACCTCCACGACGGCCAGAGCTGGCTCAACGACTTCCCCTGGAAGCGCGTCAACCATCCCCTGCTCTTCGACCGCCAAGGCCAGCCCAAGCCCGCCTACCACTCCGTCCTCCAAGCCCTCCGCTGACCTAGGTAGGGGCAGCACCGCGTGCTGCCCTAGTTGCGTTGGGTAGGGTCGGGACCGCGTCACGACATAGCTGTCCTGAAGAATGGATGACTGCGTCGAGGGCAGATGACTGCATCGATGACAGAATCGAATAGTCCCGCCACCAGCCACCCGGGCCTGCCACCCGCCACCCGAAACTAGGCATCCCCGATACTCGGTAATAAATTATCTTCCGAGCCTCTGAGCCTCAGGGCCTCTAATTACTCCGCGCCTACGGCGCTGCGCAACTCTTCCATCGCCGCCCCGCCGGCATCGATCGCCGACGCACTGGCGTCGGCTACGGAGCTCTGGTGGGCGTAGTCAGCGAAGAGCTTTGATTTTTCCGCGATGAGTCGGACCAACGCCTCATCCACCGTACCCTGCGCGATGAGTCGGTGAGCGTTGACCTTACGCGTCTGGCCCATGCGACGGACGCGGGCGATGGCCTGACGTTCGGTCGAGGGCTTGAATTGCGGCTCCATCAGGATGACGACCTGGGCGCACTGGAGATTGATGCCCACGCCGCCGGCTTCGATCTGGAGGGCGATGACCCCAAAACCTTCCACCGCCGCGAATCGGTCGATGACCTGCTGACGTTCCTCCGCGCTGATGCCGCCATGGATCTGCGGGCACCCGCCGACCAAGAGACTGACCTCGTCCAGCACCTCGCGGAAAAAAGAGAAGATGACGACTTTACGTCCGTCGTCACGATAGCCTTCCAGCAGATCTCGTAGACGGTCAAACTTGGCAGACTGTCGGTTACCCGCCCCGATGGTCGCGGCTAGCCGCTTGTGCATGAGGTTGTCCTTGCTGGCCCGATAGGCCTGCAGGTCCTCCGGCTCCAGCGGGACGACCTCATCGGTCTCGGTGATGTCCGGCAGCTCGGTCAGCACGTCGGCCTGGATGCGCCGCAGATAGACCGGAGCCAGCCTCATCCGTACTTCGGCCGGCGCAGGCCGGACCTGCTTCAAGAGCGTGACCACTTCCGCATCGGCCTTGGGCTGCACGGTCGTGACCAGCACATGGAGTTCGCTCAGTCGGTTCTCCAAGGCCGTGCCGGACATGAAGGCCACCGAACCGGAGACCTCGCATAGTTTACGCACCGCCTGCGTTCGCTGGGCAGTCGGATTCTTGACCGCATGGGCTTCGTCCACGGCCAGCAGATCAACCGCAGCGATCTTATCCGCCAGGCGGGCCAAGGTCGTATAGGTGGTGATGGCTACCCCGCCGTCGCGCTGCCACTGCTGCAGTTCGTCATCCCGATCGAAGCCATGGACGATGATCGGGCTGAGCTTGGTGTGCTTCTTCACCTCACGCTCCCAGTTCACGAGCACGCTGTTCGGGGCGACCACGAAGAAGTGGCGCTTCCCGCGTGCGGCCAGGTGGCACATCGCGGCCAGCACTTGGATTGTCTTACCCAGCCCCATGTCATCGCCGAGAAGCACCCGCTGCTGACAGACCACATATTGGGCGCCGAAGACCTGATACTTGCGCAGATTGGCCGTCATCAGGCTCAGATCCAGGCGGGTAGCCTCGACCGCATCGGCGATCTCGGCCGGCAAGCCGCCGCGCAGATCCGGCGCCGCCAAGGCGCCCTTGGCGACCACGCGGGCTGGCAGGATGCTTTCCAGCAGCGCGATGAAGCTGGCGGAGTTGTCGCCATACTTTCGCCACACCGCTTCCGGTGCGAAGGCCAGACGTTGGGCGTAGTCCGCCAGACCACGTGCCTCCTCGGCCACCCAGCGTAGTTCCGCGGCCAGATTGCCATCCCGTCGGGCCAGTTCCTGTTGAGCCGTAACCGAAAAGAGATGATCACGTACCTTGGTCTGCGCCCGAAAGACACGCAGACGTTCGTCGGCATCGTCGAAGCGGATCTGGGCCTCTTGCGGACGCGTCCCCAGGTCCCGTAACAAGGTCTCATATTTGACCAAGGCCACCAGCAATCGGGTATCCGCCGGACGACGATGATCCGGATCAGGAAGCAGACGCACGCGTGCCCGGGCCGATTCCTCGAAAGTCCGGTAAGCCTGTATCGTGGCCGCCGCCGTCACCTCGCCGATGCCGCGGTAACGTTGCAGGGACAGTTCGGTCTGACCGGCCAGCTGGGCAACTTTCCGGAAACCGGCTGACTGCAAAGCCCCGACCGGCGCGCCGAAATCCTTCAGTTCATCGATGTCCGTCGCGTTCATCTCGGCCAGGGCGGATTCAGTCACGATAGCCTCCGCCGCCGCGATGACCTCCGCCCGGGCCGCTGGTAGGACCTGCTCG
>JBILXR010000106.1:0-6658 GCA_044378215.1 Opitutales bacterium | reverse complement strand
AGGAAGACGCCGGGCGCGGTGCCGCGCGGATTGGGCAGCGAGTCGGCGCCGGCCGGGACGTAGCACTGGCTGAGATCCGCGGCGGCGACCTTGCGGCCGATCAGTTTGAAGCGATCGCGCAGGGCCTGCTCGGCGGCGGGCACATGCGTGAGGGAAAGTCCGAGGGCGCCGGCGACGGCTTCACGCGTATGGTCGTCGGAGGTCGGACCGATGCCGCCGGTGGTGACGATGAGGTCGTAGGCGCCCCAGGCTTCGCCGACGGCACGGGCGATCTCGGCGGCGTCGTCCCGGACGACGAGGGAGCGGGTGATGGGCAGGCCGCGGCGGGCGAGATGCTCACCTAGCCAGAGGAGGTGGCCGTTTTCGCGGAGCCCGTCGAGGAGTTCGTCGCCCACGTTGATGACGAGGACCTGGCGGGGTCGGCTGTTGCAGGAAAGCATTTGCGGAAACGGGGCGTGCCAGCAGGGTTAAAGGCTCAGGCTCAAAATGCAAACCGACCGGGAAGAACTTTCGCCCAAGGCCAAGGCCCGGCGTGCCCCCCATACCCCGGGCGTCTACCTGATGAAGGACGCCGCCGGGCTGGTCGTCTACGTAGGCAAGGCCAAGGACCTCAAGAAGCGCCTGGCCTCCTATTTCGTGCCCCGCCAGCGGATGACCCCCAAGGTGGCCGCGATGATGGATACCGTGGCGGACATGGAATGGCACGAGGTCCGGTCCGAGACCGAGGCCCTCCTTCTAGAGGGCAAGCTGATCAAACGCTGGCGCCCCCGGTGGAACATCCTCTTCCGCGACGACAAACAGTTCCCCCAGGTCCGGGTCGACCTCGCCGACCCCTTGCCCCGCTTCCGCATCGTCCGCGCCCGCACGACGGACGCCTGCCGCTATTTCGGCCCCTTCCCCCACCAGCAGGCGGTCCGCCGCACGCTCAATGAGATGCGCAAGAAGTTCGGCATCCTGCTCGCCGACAGCAACCCGGTCGCTCAGCCCGACGGGACGTGGAAACTTTACGACGACGCCCGCGCCGAGATCCAGAAACACGGCAACGTGATCACCGCCGAAGCCTACGCCGCGCGTGTCACCGAGGCCTGCGCGTTCCTCGAAGGCAAAGTCGAGAGCTGGGCCGAACAGGTCGAGGCCGACATGCGTAAGGCCGCCGCGGAGCGTGATTACGAGAAAGCCGCGAGCCTGCGCGACCTCCTCGACGCGCTGAAGCGTACGACGGAGAAATCCCGCCGCTTCCTCCGCGAGAATCCCCTGCCACGTCGCGACGAAGCCGGCGCCCTCGCCTCGCTCGCCGCGGCCCTCGGTCTCGAACGTCCGCCCGCCACGGCGGAGTGCTTCGATATCTCGCACATCTCCGGCACGCTCGCCGTCGCGTCGATGGTGCGCTTCGTCGATGGCCAGGCCGACAAGTCCGGCTACCGCCGCTTCAAGATCAAGTCCTTCGAAGGCAACGATGACTTCCGCTCGATGCAGGAAGTGGTCGGCCGCCGCTACACGCGCCTGCACGAAGAGCACCGCGCCTTCCCCGAGCTCGTCATCATCGACGGCGGCCTCGGTCAGGTCGGCGCCGCGCTCGCGGCGTTCAAGGAACATGACCTCGCCCCGCCCCCGCTCATCGGCCTCGCCAAGCGCGAGGAGACCATCGTCTTCCCCGACGGCCGTGAGCTGAAGCTGCCGCGGCACGACGTCGGCCTCGCCCTGCTCATGCGCATCCGCGACGAGGCCCACCGCTTCGCCAACGACTTCAACGCCGAGCTCCGCAGCCGCAAGCTACGCGAGTCGCTGCTCGACGAGATGCCCGGCCTCGGGCCCAAGCGGAAAGACGCCCTCCTCGAACACTTCGGCAGCATCCAGAAGCTCCGCAAAGCCACCGTCGAGGAGATCGCGGAAGTCGCCGGCCTCAGCGACAAGCTCGCCGGCGAAGTGAAGGCTTATCTAGAGGCGAGAGGGTGAGAATCTGCGGCAAGCGGTTGGCGGTTGGAAAGAGACACAGTGCCCAAGGGAGACCGGAAACCGGATATGATGCTGCGGCTTTGATGCCCCAGCCAATCATCCGGTCTCCGGTTTCCCTTTGAGTTTACGTATCTGTGTCTTGGGTAGGGTTGAGCGCCCTCGCTCAACCGTGGCTGACCAAGGGTGGTCAGCCCTACCCGACCCAACTAAGGCAGCACGCGGTGCTGCCCCTACCTCTTCACCGCCATCTCCCGTTCCACCAACTCCGCCACGCGCTCCGCACCGCCGGCGTCGCCGAGCCCGTCGACCGAGGCTTTCCATTTCTTCCAAACGGCCCAATCACCGGAGAAGGCTTCGGCGATGATCTTACGCGCCGACTCCGGCGTCAGTCCGTAGGCGCCGGCGTCATGCTCGGCGATCAAGCGGCCGTTGCCGGCTTCCTGTCCGGGGATGACCTGAGTGATGACCATCGGCACGCCGGCCGCGACGCACTCATGCGTGGTCGCGCCGCCGGCCTTGCTGACGACGAGATGACTCGAAAGCATGAGCGCCGGAATCCGGTCGGTCCAGCCGAGCACTTCGGCGCGGCCTTCGACCGCCCGCTCCACGGCTTCTTTGAACGAGGCGTCCTTGCCCACGGTGATCGTGAGTTCGAGGCCGAGCGTGGAAAGAGCCGTGGCAAGCTCGACGGCGTCGCGCTTGCCGGGATTGAGCATCAGGAGCACCCGCGGGCGTTCGCCTAACCTGGCCGAAGAACGCGGGGCGAGGCGGGACGAGACCGGGAAGCCGTAAGGCAGGACCTTCGCGGCAGGCACGCCCTGACGGATCATGACGTCGGCGGTCGCCTGGTTCGGGGTGACATACCAATCGGAGTGCGCGCGATGCCAGGCGCGGTTCACGGAGATGGAATCAGTGACGACGGTGATCAGACGCGGACGCGCGGGGTCGTCGCGATGCCAGCGCCGGGCCATCATGTAGTTATAGAGCGGGTAGGCCGAGACCACGACCGGCGGCTTCGTGGCGTCGAGCATCGCGTTCAGGGTCTTCTCGACCGGACGCACGAACGGCAGCGAAGCGCGCACGAGCGGCAGGCGGTCGAGGGCCGTATACAGGCAGCCCCAGAGACGCGGATACTTGTTCGCGACGTCGATATAGCTGTCGCGCTGGCTCCGCGCCTTCTCCGCGCCGTAGGCTTCGAGGAAGAGGTCGTGCAGCTCGCCGGTCAGGCCGGGCTTGCGGGCGAGCGCCTCGATGATCGAGCGCGCGGCGGCGTTGTGGCCTTCGCCGAATCCGGCCGTCAGGACGGGGATGACGCTCATCAGGCGACGAAGGCGATCGGGGCGCTGGCCTCGCCGGCAGGAGCGGGCGAACCGTTCTTGGCGGCCTCGAAGGCGGCGCGGCGTTCGGCGATGCGGCGGAGGAGTTCAGGGCGTTCGACGACGCGGATCGTGCCGTCATCTTCTTCGACCACCGCGGTCAGGGATTCGACCCAGTCGCCGGAGTTGATGTAGCGGACGTCGCCGATCATGCGGTCCTCGGCCTTGTGGATGTGGCCGCACATCACGCCTTCGCAGCCGCGGCGCGCGGCCAGGGTCTGCAGATGTTCCTCGAAGCTCGAGATGAAGCTGACGGCTGACTTGACCTTGGCCTTGATGGCCTGCGAGAGGGAGAAGTATTCCTTGCCGCGCCAGGCGCGCCACTTGTTATAGAAGCGATTCAGGTCGAGGAGGATCTGGTAGCTGATGTCACCGACGACGGCCAGCCAGCGCATCTTGACGGTGACGGTGTCGAACGCGTCGCCGTGGATGCAGAGGTACTTGCGACCGTCTTGGGCGACGTGGATGTGCTCCTCGGCGAGCTCGATGCGGTCAAGCACGAGCGGGATCAGGCGGCGGATGAAGTCGTCGTGGTTACCGCGCAGGTAGACGACCTTCGTGCCGTCCTTCTCCGCCATCTTCATGATGCGGCGGACGACGGCCGTGTGGGCCGGGCTCCAATGGTTCTTCCGCTGCAGCGACCAGAGGTCGATGATGTCGCCGTTGAGGATGAGCTTGTTGCAGCGGATGCCACGGAGCACGTCGAGCAGCTCGCGGGCCTGGGCGTCCTTGGTGCCCAGATGGAGATCCGAAAGGACCAATGTCCGGAAGTGGATCTTATGCTGCCCAGGGACCTTGATGGTTTCTTCCATGGGACCAAAGATTACGTGACGATGGTGTCAGTCCTGCGTCGATGACGTCTTAATGAGGAAACAGCGGTATCGGGTTTTGGCGGTTAGCGGATAGCGGTTGGCGGTTGGGAAGAGACAAAGCGCGCAAGTTTGGGGCTATGATACCCCAGCCAATATTCCGGTCTCCCTTTGGGTTATCCCTCTTCTCTTCCCGCCACCTGAGTTCATGCGTTCTGCCATCTGTCATCGATGCAGTCATCGACTCAGCCCTCCATTCAGTCCTCAACGCAGCCCTCCACGCAGTCCTCCGTCACCTAATCGTAACAATCGTAATGACATGATGTGACGATTGTTACGAAATGGTGTCGAACATGGCTTGCCCCCTCCCCCACCCCCTCCTTGAAACGGGGACACCCAAACACCCATGAAAGACTTCCTCAAGAAGGTCCTCGGTAAGGATGAAAAGTTCTACGAACTCCTCGAAGCCAGCGCCGACGAAGCGCAGAAGAGCGCGAAGTCGCTTTCTAAGCTCTACGCCAAGGTCGGCAAGCCGGACTTCGAGCAGTGCTTCACCGAGCTCGTCGTCGCCCGCCGCGTCGACAAGCGCATCGGCCTCTCGATCACCCAGGAACTCTGCCAGACCTTCGTGACCCCGCTCGAGCGCGAGGACATCGAAGCCCTCGCCAACGCCCTCTATAAGATTCCGAAGACCTGCGAGAAGATCGGCGAACGCCTCGCCATCTGCCCCTCCCAGTTCTCGACCGACATCGTCGACAAGCAGGTGCGCATGCTCGAGCAGGCCACCGAAGTCACCGCCTCCCTCGTCCGCAAGCTGCGCAAGCTCTCGAACGTCGAGGAGATCCAGGACGACTACGAGACCCTGCAGACCATCGAAGGCGACGCCGATCGTCTCATGGTGGGCCTCCTCCGCGACCTCTACCAGGGCAACGTCGACGCCAAGGAAGTCGTCGTCCTCAAGGACATCTACGAACTCCTCGAGCGTGCGATCGACCATTGCCGCGACGCCGGCAAGGTCGTGTTCCAGATCGCCCTCAAGTACGCCTAAGCCCGCGCCCCGTCACCGGCTATGGATCCCTTCCTGCTGATGGTGCTGGTCATCGTGGTGGCCGTGGTGTTCGAATACATCAACGGCTTCCATGACGCGGCCAACGCCATCGCGACCGTCGTCTCGACGCGCGTCCTGACGCCCCGCCAGGCGATCATGCTCGCGGCCGTCACGAACCTCATCGGCGCCTTCTGGGGCACCGCGGTGGCGAAGACGATCTACTCCGGCTACATCGCCGTCTCGGCGGAATTCCAGGTGGCGCAGCTCGCCATCGCCTGCGGCCTGATGGGCGGCATCGTCTGGAACCTCCTCACCTGGTGGTTCGGCATCCCCTCCAGCTCCTCCCACGCGCTCGTCGGCGGCCTCTGCGGCGGCGTGCTCGGCCAGTCCCACCTCGAATGGGGCCGCCTGATCTGGTCGGGGACCGACGCGGCCGGCAAGACGGTCGGCCTCTGGCCGAAGCTGATCAAGCCGATGTTCATCTCGCCCTTCATCGGCTTCACCCTCGGCGTGGCGTTCATGGCCCTGCTCACGATCGTGATCGTCCGCTTCGCGATGCGCCCGAGCAAGGTCCAGAAATCCTTCGGCAAGCTGCAGTTGGTCTCGGCCGGCATGATGGGCTTCTCGCACGGCTCCAACGACGCCCAGAAGACGGTCGGCATCATCACCTTCGCCCTCATCGTCGGCGTCACCTCCGGTGCTTTCGACCCGGCCCACGCCCCGTCCTGGGCCCAGGCCATCAAGCCCGAGCTCAACGCCAAGGGCGTCGTCGACCACGCCCCCTATTGGGTGATCGTCCTCTGCGCCATCACCATGGCCCTCGGGACGGCCGCCGGCGGCTGGAAGATCATCCGCACGATGGGCCACAAGATGGTGAAGCTGCAGCCGGTCCACGGCTTCGCGGCCGAGACCGCCGCGGCCATCACGATCCACGGCGCCTCCGAGATGGGTATCCCGCTTTCCACGACGCACGTCATCTCGACCTCGATCCTCGGGGTCGGCGCGACGAAGCGCTTCGACGCGGTGAAGTGGGGCCTGGTCGGCCGCATCGTCTGGGCCTGGGTGCTGACCATCCCGATCACGCTGACGCTCGGTTATCTGTTCTACCGCGGCGCGGTGCTGGTCGGCTGGGCGAAGTAAGGCAGGGCTAGAACCAAGGCTAGGTTCTCAGCGGGAACTGAGGTCTACGCCGGCCTGCCTGGCCCACGCCATCCACGCATCCGCCAGTTCCTTGAGCTTGGCGGGGTGAGCGGAGGCGAGGTCGTGCTGCTCGGACGGATCCTTGGAGAGGTCGAAGAGTTGCCACGTGACGGGCGCGCTCTGGCGCTTGCCCCAGACGATCTTCCACTGGCCGAGACGATAGCCGCGCGCACCTTCATGGGCGGTCGGAATGCCGCGCACGGGCGTCGGTTCGCCCCGCAGGTCAGGCAGCAAGGAACGACCGGAGACCGGGCGGATGGGCTTGCCGG
>JBILXR010000105.1:0-6716 GCA_044378215.1 Opitutales bacterium | reverse complement strand
TCGGCATCCCGACCGTCGAGACCAACATCACCCGCTACGACGTCTGGAACGCCGACGAATGCTTCCTGACGGGCACCGCCGCGGAAGTCATCCCGGTCATCGAAGTCGACGCCCGCAAGATCGGCACTGGCAAGCCCGGCCCGCTCACCGCCCGCATCCTCGCCGAGTTCCGCAAGAAGGCTTCGCGCGAAGGCCAGATGATCCGCTGAGCCGGCCTGCGCCCTGACGCGCATGCCCTCCGACCCCGCTCCTCCGACTCCCGACGCCCGTGACGCCACGCTGCGTCGCCTGATGCGGATCGCCTGGTCGTATCGCGCGGACTGCCTCCAGCTGCTTGGCCTCCAGCTTGCCGTCGTCTTCCTGACCGTCGCCGTGGTCGCGCTGGCCGGCGTCGGCATCGACTTCGTCCGTTATTGCGCCGATCGCACCATCGCCGCGCCGACCCTGCCCTTCTTCGTCCCCGCCGACGCGACGGACCAGGCTGTCTTCGTCTGGCTCGGCGCCGGCATCCTCGTCGCCGCGGTCCTGCGGGCGACCCTCGCCTTCGTCTTCGGCCTCGTGTCCGTCCGCTTCCTGCACGGGCGCATCGTCGTCAACCTCCGTTCGCAGGTGTTCGCCAAGCTCCAGCAGCTGAGCTTCCGCTTCTTCGACTCCAACGCCAGCGGCTCGATCATCAACCGCGTCACTTCCGACGCGCACGCCATCCGCCTCTTCATCGAAGGCGTGGTACTGCAGATCGCCATCATCGCCCTGACCCTGGCCGCCTGCGCGGCTTACATGTTCCGCACCGACTGGCGGCTCACGCTGGCCTGCCTTTCCGTCCTGCCCTTCCAAGTCTGGTTCGCGATCCGCTTCTCCCGCAAAGTACGCCCGGCCTACGAGGAGAACCGCGAGCTGATGGACCGCATGGTGCTCGGCTTCTCTGAGAACGTGCAGGGTATCCAGGTCGTGAAGGGGTTTGCCTTGGAGCCGCGCGTGCAGGGACGTTTCGCCGGCTGGAGCGAGGCGATCCGCGTCCAGAAACGCAAAGTCTTCAGCGAGGTCGCTTTGTTCTGGCCCGTCATCGACGCGCTTAACCGTCTTTCGATGGCCATCCTCATCGGCTACGGCGGCTGGATGGTCGCGCGCGGCGAGCTCGCCCTCGGCACCGGCCTCGTGGCCTTCGCAGGGTTGCTGCAACAGTTCTCCGCCCAGGTGACGACGCTCGCCTCGGTCGTCGACAACGCGCAGGTCTCCCTGGCGGGCGCGAAACGCATCTTCGAGATTCTAGACACCGACCCGGGCGTCGAAACCGAGGCCGGGGCGAGCTCCCCCGGACGCTTCGTCGGTCGCGTGGCCTTCGAAAACGTCAGCTTTGAGTTCCAGGACAACGCCACGGTCCTCCGCGACCTCTCCTTCGTCGCCGAGCCCGGCCAGCGCATCGCCATCGCCGGCGCGACGGGCGCGGGCAAGTCCGCCCTGCTCTCGCTGATCCCACGCTTCTACGATCCGCGCTCCGGGCGCGTCACGCTCGACGGACACGACATCCGCCGCCTGCCGCTGCCGGAACTCCGCCGACAGGTCGGGATGGTCTTCCAGGAGAACTTCCTGTTCTCCAACACGATCGCGGCGAACATCGCCTTCGGCCATCCCGAGGCCACGCAGGAACGGATCGAGCGGGCCGCGCGCATCGCCGGAGCCCACGACTTCATCGCGGCGCTGCCCGAGGGCTACGAGACCTTCCTCGGCGAAGGCGGCGTGAACCTTTCCGGCGGCCAGCGCCAGCGCATCGCCATCGCCCGCGCCCTGCTGCTCGAACCGACGGTGCTCCTCCTCGACGACCCGACCTCGGCCATCGACCCTGAGACGGAGAAGGAGATCATGGAGGCGATGGAAGCCGCGATGGCCGGGCGCACGACCTTCATCGTCGCGCATCGTCTGAGCACCCTCCGCCGGGCCGACCTCATCCTCGTCCTCGACCGCGGGCGCCTCGCCCAGGTCGGCACGCACGCCCAACTGATGGCGGAAGACGGCCACTATCGCCGGGCGATCCTCGTCCAATCAGAAGGAACCCCCGCATGAGCAAGCCGCCCCTCGAGATCGCGGTCCGCCGCCTGCGGCCCGACGAAGAAGAACCGGACCGTCTGCCCCTGCGCTGGTCGACCATCACCCGGCTCCTCGCGTTCACCAGCCCCCATCGCTTGCAGCGCAATACGCTACTCTGCCTCTGCGTCTTCCGGGCGATGGCCTTGCCGGGTCTCGCCTGGCTCGTCGGCTCCATCATCAAAGGCCCGGTCCAGGCCGGCGACGGAGCCGCGACCTTCCGGGCCCTCGCCCTCTTCACGGTCTTCTTCGTCGTCGCCGACGTCGCGCTGTACTGGCGCATCCGGCTGGCGCACCAGATCGGCGAGAACGTCCTCCGCGACCTCCGCGACCGCCTGATGGCGCACCTGCTCACGCAGCCGCTCTCGTTCTTCCACGCCCGCCGCCATGGCAGCCTGATCAGCCGCATGGTCTCGGACATCGAGGCGATGCGCAACGGCGTCCAGAACAACTTCTTCATCTCCTTCGTCTCGTTCGGCCAGATGACCTGCGCCGCGGCGCTGATGCTCCTGGCCAACCCCCGGCTCTTCCTCGTGCTGCTGGCCATCGTGCCCTGCCTGCTGCTCGTCCACGCCTTCTTCCGCGGCAAGATCCTGCATGCCTCCCGCGTGCAGCAGGAGACCTTCTCCCGTGTGACGTCCGCGCTGGCCGAGACCGTCCAGGGCATCCGTGTCACCCAGGGCTTCGCGCGCGAGGACACCAACGCCGGCATCTTCACGCGTCTCGTGCGCAGCCTGGCCGGCAACGTCGTGAAGACCGCCAGCCTGACCTCCCTCTACCTGCCGCTATTGGAACTCAACGCCCACGGCTTCATGGCCGCGCTCATCGGCGTCGGCGGCTGGGCCGCCCTGTCCGGCACGGGTACGGGCTTGGGCGACTTGGTGACGTTCTTCTTCCTGGCGGACCTGTTCTTCTCGCCGATCACGATCATCGGGACGCAGCTCTCCGAAGCGACGCTCGCGATGGCGGGCGCGGAACGCTATTTCCGTGTGCTCGATACCGCGCCGGCCTGGACGGACAAGCCGGGAGCGACCGAATGCCCTCGCCTGAGCGGGTACGTCGAATTCCGCGGCGTCGGCTTCGCCTATATCCCGGACCGTCCGGTGCTGCATGACATCTGCTTCACCGCCCAGCCTGGCCAGGTCATCGCCCTCGTCGGTCATACGGGCTCCGGCAAGTCGACGATCATCGGCCTGCTCGCGAAATTCCAACTCCCGCTCTCCGGCCAGGTACTCGTCGACGGACATGACCTCGCCGAACTGCGCCAGGACACGCTCCGCCGCCAGATGGGCTTCGTGTTCCAGCAGAACTTCCTGTTCGCCGGCACGATCGCGGAGAACGTGAAGGCCGCCCGCCCGGAAGCGACGGACGAAGAGATCCGTCAGGCCTTCCGCGACCTGGACTGCCTCGACCTCATCGAAGCCCTGCCGGAAGGCATCCTCACGCCTTGCTCGGAGAAAGGCCGCGGCCTTTCGATGGGCCAGCAGCAACTGGTGGCCTTCGCCCGCGCCCTCCTAGCCGACCCGCGCATCCTCGTGCTCGACGAAGCCACGAGCGCGGTCGACACGCTGACCGAGGCCCGCCTCCAGGTCGCGCTGACGCGCCTGATGAAAGGCCGCACCAGCTTCGTGGTCGCGCACCGCCTCAGCACCATCCGCCGGGCGGACTGCGTCCTAGTGCTGGACGCCGGACGCATCGTCGAACGCGGCACGCATGACGAACTCCTCGTCAAGCAAGGCGCGTACGCCGCGCTACACCGTGACTTCCTCAGCTCGACGACCTGACCCAGCTCACTTGGCCGCGGGCACCTCGCCGAACTGCGGACGGACCGGACGGCCCTTCGCGGAGTCCGCAGCCTTGACCGGCTCGTCGACCGCCGAGGTCGGGAAAGCCGGTGCGAGGCCCTTGGCCTGGACCGGGGCGTAGAGATCACCGACCGGGGAGCGACGGAAGACCTCGGCCTGAAGATACTGATAGGTCGGGACGCCCTCGCGCGCTATGACGGCGAGCGAAAGCTCGAGGCGGACGGCCTGGCTGACCGGGCCGCCGCTGAAACGCACGCCCTTGGTCGAGCCAAGGACGGCCAGCGCGATGCCCGTCGGGTCCTGATGGACCGGTAATTCCCATGTGTCGGCGGCCAGATCCGGCGGCAAGAGCACCACCAAGGTGCGGACGGGACCGCCGGGATTACCGGGGTAGACGAGGCGACGACGCCAAAGCGGCCAGTAACGACGGCCGGCTTCGTCCAGGACTTCCATCCCGCCGGGGCCGTCCACGACCAGCATCCGCTCTTTCAAGAAAGCCGCCTCGGCCGGGTTGAGCTCGGCACGCACCGCGCCGGCGCGACGCACCGGGCCTTCATCGGGCCGGACGTCGGCATGGACGAGCAGCACCACTTCCAAGGGACCCGCGACACGATGATCGATCCAGGCGATGACGCCGTAAGGCACCGCCGTCATGGCCGCCGCCAGCAGCAGCCCGCCGCCCAACGCCCGGCCGAAGCCGTGACGTTCACGCAAGGCGACCAGCAGGCCCGCGCCGGCGAAGCCCGCGGCATGCACCGAGATATCGGTGCCCAAGGTCCACTGCGCGGAGAGGAAGTCGTCGGGCTGACCGAACCATCGTAGCCGGAAGAACATCAGGACGACCCAGACGGTGCCCGCGGTCGCACCGAGCAGCGGCGCATAGCGCGCGCCCGCGCGGACGTAGGTGCGGGTGAGCAAGGCGGAGAGGCCCGAGGCGAAAAGTCCGCCGAAGAAGGCCTCCTTGAGCGAAGCCACGCCGGTAAAGGCGGCGGCGATCACCAGGAAAGCCCAGGTGAACCAATAAGTCAGCGCGTAGGTCTTCATCCCCCGACCACCGTGCCCGGAGGCACGATCGCGCCCTTCTTGACGACGATCACGCCGTCACGGACGAACAAAGCGTCGGTCTCCCACTTCTCCGGCAGACCCGTCGGCGAGAGACGGCAGCCTTCGCCGATACGCGCGTTCTTGTCGATGATCGCGTTGCGGATGAGGCAGTTGGGGCCGACGCCGATGTCGGGACGACCGAGAGAGTTATTGCGGGCTAGGTCATGCGGGCGCTCGAAGGCGTCGGCGCCCATCATCACGACGTTCTCGAGGCGGGAACCGCCGCGAATCACGGAGCGCACGCCGATGACGCAGCGGCTAAGTTCGGAGTCGTCCACGATCGCGCCGTCGGCCATCAGGACGCGGGTGGAGCGAGCGCCGTTCAACTTGGCCGGCGGCAGGTAGCGGGAGTGTGTGTAGACGGGGTTCTGACCGTCGAAGAAATCGAACGGCGGCACAGGGTCGGTGAGGGTCAGGTTGCACTCCCAGAAGGAGCCGACCGTACCGATGTCTTCCCAGTAACCATCGAACACGTAGGCCATCATGCGCTTCGAAGCGAGGAGGCCGGGGATGACTTCCTTGCCGAAGTCGGTCTGGCTGTGGTCCGCGAGGGCCTCGCGCATGACCTTGCCGGAGAAGAGGTAGATCCCCATCGAAGCCAGGCAGTAAGGCTGGTCCGACTTGTCGGAGAGACGGGCGCGGGCGTTGCCGCCGAGCACCAGCGAGGAGATGACCGCCGGATCCTTCGGCTTCTCGACGAACTCGACGATCCGCAGGTCGGTGTTGACGCGCATGACGCCGAGGGCGGAGACCTGGTCCGAAGGCATGGCCTTGGCGGCGATGGTGACGTCGGCGGCGTTCTCCATGTGCTGGCGGGCGAGCTCGTCGAAATCGAGGCGGTAAAGCTGGTCGCCGGAGAGGATCAGCACGAGGTCCTCGTCCTTGAGGTTGTAGTGGTGCAGGTTCTGGCGGACCGCGTCAGCCGTACCCTGATACCAGGTTTCCTTGTCGCCCGTCTGCTCGGCGGCGAGGATGTCGACGAAGCCGCGGCCGAAACCGTCGAACTTATACGTCTGCTGGATGTGCTTGTGCAGGGACGCCGTGTTGAACTGCGTCAGGACGAAGATCTGGTTGAAGCCCGAGTTGAGGCAGTTGCTGATCGGGATGTCGACGAGGCGGTAGTTGCTCGCAAGGGGCACCGCCGGCTTGCAGCGATCCTTGGTCAGAGGGTACAGGCGGGAGCCACGACCGCCCCCCATGATGATGCTGATGACACGAGGAAGGGAGGGCATGGCGGGATGGCCTACCTTCCCTCCGGTCGCGGTCGCCCTCAAGCGGAAAAGGTCGAATGGCGGCTTGAAGACGGCGAGGTCACGGGGTTGCATCGCCTCCCGCATGGCTTTCGCCTTCCACATCCTCGGCACCAGCAGTTCCGGCAACTGCTCCTTGCTGGAGGTCGGCGGTACGCGGGTGATGCTGGACGCGGGCTTCCAAGGCCCGCGGCTGGAGGCCTCCTTGCAGAAGCTCGGTATCGAAGCCCGGGCACTGGACGCCGTCTTCATCACGCACGAACACGCGGATCATTGCGTCGGCCTGCCCGCCCTACTCCGCCAGAATCCCCGTCTCAAGGTCTTCGCCAACCGCGAGACCGCCCGCCGCATCAAGGACGCCTTCAAGTCGCAGCCCGACTGGCAGCTCTTCGAGACCGGCACGACGTTCGAGTTCAAAGGGCTGCAGGTCACCGCGATCCCGATCCCGCACGACGCCGCCGATCCGGTGGGTTTC
>JBILXR010000104.1:0-6860 GCA_044378215.1 Opitutales bacterium | reverse complement strand
GGGATGTCGGCCCACCATTTCTTCCGGGACATGGTCTTCACTACTGACCGCGCCACCCTTGCGAGTTGGGCGCCGCTCCTGGTCGAAGGTCGGGGCGACGGACCCATTGCCGCGACAAAGATGGACGGGGGCACAGATGTGAACTTTGGGGCAATCTCTCGCAAACTGCTAAGCTGGCTAGGACGACAGGAGGGATGCGGGGTCGCCTCCGGCCATCGCGTAATCGGCCTGCGTAGAAACAGCACGGGCTGGGAAGTCCGTGTGAAGGAGTCAGCGACGGGGCGTGTTCGGACAAATCGCGCCAAGTTCGTCTTTGTTGGCGCGGGCGGCGGCACGCTTCCGCTGCTACAGATGTCCGGTATTCCGGAGGCAAAGGGTCTGGGCGGTTTCCCTATCGGCGGCCAGTGGCTCGTTTGCGACAATCCGGAAATCGTCGAGAAGCACCAAGCAAAGGTCTATGGTCAACCGCTCGCCGCTGCCCCGACGATGGCTGTGCCGCACCTCGACACCCGCATCTTGGATGGCAAGAAGACCCTGCTTTTCGGTCCCTTCGCCGCCTGGACGACGAAGTTCCTACACCAGCAGGGCCGCTACACCGACCTGCCCTTCTCCATTCGTCCGGACAACCTTTCGACCCTCGTCAATATTGGCATCCATAACCTCGACCTTGTCCGCTACCTCATCCAGCAGGGCACGCAGAGCATGCGGAACCGCATCGAGGTGCTGAAAATTTTCTATCCGGCCGCAAAGGTTGCGGATTGGAAGTTGATCGACGCAGGCATTCGGGTGCAGGCCATCAAGAAGACGGATGGTCAGGCAGGCATCGTCCACTACGGCACCGAGGTCATCACCGATGCCGCATGCAGCATCTCCGCGCTGCTCGGAGCCTCGCCGGGCGCCTCGGTCTCGGTGAATATCGTCCTCGAGGTCATCAAGAAATGCTTCCCCGCCTTGCTCGCCAGCCCAGAGGGGCATGCGCGGATGAAGGCGATGATCCCGACCTTCGACCTGGATATTAAGCTACCTGAGAACGCCGAGCAGTTCCGCGAGTATAGCCTGCGAGCGGATAAGATCCTCGGGCTCCGGGCAAGCTGACCGGTGGATTAACCCTGGAAACTAACCCTTCGTCGCGAGCCGCGGTGCGAATCGTTGAGGATGGGATTGGCTCCGCCGGATGCCTACGGCATCGCCTGTTCGCCTGACGGCAAACCGAACGGGTTCTCATCCCATCAGGTGAAGTCATCTCCCTTGACTCGCTCGCGCTCGGGGCGCGGGAGGTAACAGTTGAGGCTCTGTCTTTGGTTTGTCGATCGGGGGCTACGCCTTGATCGCCTGCGCGGTGAGCCGGCGCGTCGCAGTCCGCAAGGGTCTCTATTACGAGTAAAATTGTCCCTGAACGGACTTTTCTTGGCCTGCCTCCTAACTTTTCTAGGTGGGCGAGGTTTAATTCGGGAGGTCTGACGACAATACCTATTGTCCCGACCTCCGAATGTCGTCCCCCGAGTCCCATCTGCGGTTCACCAAGCTCTTCGTCACGGCCCAGCCCTCTCTGTACGGCTACCTGATGTCCTTGGTGCATGACCGCCAGGCGGCCGACGAACTGATCCAAGAGCTGGCGGAGCGGCTTTGGCATAAGTTCCCGGACTATGAGGCGTCCCGACCCTTCGTGGCCTGGGGCATCAGTTTCGCCCGCTATCTCGCGATGGAGTGGCGACGCCGGCAACGTCGGCTCCCCTTGCCGTTGGACGACGCCACGCTCGAAGCCTTGGCCGAAGCCGCCGAACAAGACTTGCCCGCGCAAGACGCGCGACTGGAAGCGCTCCGCGACTGCCTGCGCAAACTGACGGACCGCCAGCGCGAGATCCTCCGGCAGCGTTACGAGGAGTCCACCCCGGTGGCGGTTATCGCGGATGCCGCGCACCGGACGCCCATGGCCGTCTACAAGGCCATCAAGCAGGCCCATCTGGCGCTTTTCGACTGCGTCACCCGCCGTCTCGGTCCTACCTCGTCATGAGCAAGCCGGAAGATCATCAGGAACTCGACGACCTGGCTTTGCGCGTGCTCCACGGCGTCGCCGATGAGAGCGAACAGGCTGCGTTGCGGGAGTTGCTCCGAACGATGCCGGTCGCGCGCAACCGCTTCGTCCTCCAGGCCACCCAGCACGCGATGCTGTGCCGGGAAGGTGCGGCGGGCTCGCTGGCAGCTGATAAGCGGCTCTACTTCGAACGCCTGGAAGAGGATGGCCAAGTCCGTTGGTGGGCGGGGAAAGCCTGGCTCGCCACCGCGGCCGTCGCGGCCACGTTGCTGGTCGCCAGCCTCCTGCTCCGTCCGACCGACGCCATGGCCGCTTTGGAAAGGGTCGTGCAGGTCGCCCAGGAAACCGTGACCCGTTGTTACTCCGTCCGCGTGCTGGAGGTCGGCCCGCCCGAAGCGCCGGCCAAGGGCCGCGGCCCCTACCCTCCGGCCAATCACCTCGAAGGTGCGACCCTCTGGATGAAGGGTCCGGGTGAATTCGTCCTGCGCCAAGGCCTGCCGAACGGCGAGATCCGCCTGTTCGGCGGCGATCGCTCCGGGAGCTGGACGATGCGCGGGCTCGGCCCCGTGAAAGTCAGCCCGGACCCGACCCGCTTCGGGCGGGCGATCTTCGCGCCCAGCGGCGAGGTCGCTTTCCTCGACCTGCGTACGCAGTTGAGCCGGCTGAAGGCCGACTATGACGTGGAGTGGCTGGACGACGAGTCACCCGACGTCCGTAAGCTGCGCGCCGTACGTCAGCGTCAGGCCCAAGGAGGACCGAAGGAGGTCGAACTCTGGTTCGACCCGGCCAGCGGCGTCATCGAGCGGCTTATCCTCCGTCAATTGCCACGCAACAACGGTGGTCCGCGCAGCCTCGAACTGGTCCTGCTTTCTTCCGACCCCCTGCCGGACGCGTTCTTCCGCCACGAAAGCCATCACGAACCCGATCGCCCCGTCCTTCTCGAACCATGAAACTCCGCCCCCTTCTCCTGCTGCTTGGCTGCGCCCTGCTCGCCGCCGCCGACACGACGACTGTCAACCGGCCGAACATCATCCTGATCCTCTCCGACGACCAGGACTGGAACGGTCTCTCCGTCCGCATGCATCCGGACATCGCGGAATCCCGCAGCGATTACTTCGAGACGCCCAACCTTGAGAAATTCGCCTCTCAAAGCATGCGCTTCAGCAACGGTTACGCGCCAGCACCCGTGTGTTCGCCCACGCGCATCAGCCTCCAGACCGGCATGACTCCCGCTCGACTGGGCTGGACGAAAGCCGCTCCGGCCGAAACAGGCTACCGCTTGATCGAAGGGGACAATCGTAAAGCAATCCGCGACGAAGAGGTGACCTTCGCCGAACTGCTGCGTAAGTCGGGCTATGCGACGGCACACTTCGGCAAATGGCATCTCAGCGGCGGCGGTCCCGAAAAGCATGGTTACGACGTAAGCGACGGTGATACGGGCAACCGGGAGGCGGAAGCTTTCAAGGATCCGAATCCCGTCGATATCTTCGGCATGACCGACCGGGCCAAAGCCTTCATGGAGACGAACCAGCGGGCGGGTAAACCTTTCTACCTGCAGATGTCCTACAACGCCTTGCATGTCCCCGAAAACGCCAACCGCTCCAGCCTCGCTAAGTTCGAAGCCAAGGCACCTGGCAAACTACATCGCGACCCCGCCCGGGCGGCCATCGCTTACGACCTCGATACCGGCGTCGGCAAGCTGCTGGCCTCCGTCGCGGCGCTGGGCCTCGACAAGAATACCTACGTGATCTACATGGCCGACAACGGCGGCGGTGGTGGGGGTGGCGGCAAGGGCGGCAAAGGCGCTTCCCAAGGCCTGCGCGGAGGCAAGGGCGGCCTCTGGGAAGGCGGCATCCGCGTGCCCTTCATCGTCCGCGGCCCTGGCGTGAAGGCCGACTCTTGGTGTCATCAGCCGGTGGTCGGCTATGATTTCTTCCCGACCTTCTGCCGCTGGGCCGGCGTGAAAGACAAACTGCCCGCCAACCTAGACGGCGGCGATTTCTCCGTGCTGCTCGCCGGGGGCAACCAACCCGTGGTCCGACGGGACGGTGCCCTGCTCTTCCACTTCCCCCACTACCAAGGCGACACGCCGGTCTCGAGCCTCCGGGAAGGAGACCTGAAGTTCGTGCTCTATTACGAGGATAACACCCGCCTGCTCTTCGACCTCGCCAAGGATCCGTCCGAACGGAACAACCTCGTCGACTCCCGCAAGGAGGACGCCGCCCGACTGGAAGCCAAACTGCGTGCCCGCCTGCAAGAAGCCGGCGCCAAGCTCCCCGTCGCCTCGACGTCATACAAGCCGGGCGAGGAACCAGCCACGCGCAAAGGCGGCGGCAAAGGCGGCGGCAAGGGCGGCAAAGGCGGCAAGAAAGGCGCCTGATCACCCCGCACTCCGCGCTCATGCGTCACGGCTTCCTGCTTTCGTTGCTGGCCTTCGTCGTCGAAGCCTCGGCCGCCCAGCCAAACATCGTGTTCATCCTCGCCGATGACATGGGCTGGAACGATCCGGCCTTCGCCGGCAACCGCTTCGTCGACACGCCCCACCTCGACCGACTCGCCCGCGAAGGCGTGGTCTTCACCGAAGCCTGCGCCAGCGCGCCGAACTGCGCACCGACCCGGGCCTGCCTCCTGACGGGACAGTATGCGCCGCGTCATGGCGTCTATACCGTGGTCGACGACCGGCATACGCCGGGTTCGCCGCACCATAAGCTACTGGCGGCCGAGAGCCGTGAGGCCATGCCGACCGAAAGCCTCACGCTGGCCGAAGCCTTTAAGCCCCATGGTTATGCAACCTCGCTTTTCGGCATGTGGAACCTCGGCCGTGGCCGCACCGGACCGGCCACCCCGAAGGGCCAAGGTTTTGATGTCTTCGTCGAACCCAAGCAGCTGGGTTTCGAGAAAGACGCCTACCTGGACGAAAAAGGCCGCTACTCGCCTGACGTCCTCACCGACGCCGCCTTGCAGTGGGTCGAGTCGGTCAAAGCCAAGCCGTTCTTCCTCTACCTGGCCTACCATGACGTGCATGCGCCCTTCGATCCTAAGCCGGAGCTGCTGAAGAAATATCAGGCCCGCCAAGGGGTCGCCGACGCGGCGCTCGCCGCGACCGTCGAGGCGATGGACGTGAACGTCGGCCGCGTCCTCGCCGCCCTCGAGAAACTCGGCCTCAAGGAGAACACCATCGTGGTGTTCACTTCGGACAACGGCGGCACCCGCCAATACGTCGCCCCGCTCAAGGGCGGCAAAGGCACCCTGTATCAAGGTGGTCTCCGCGTGCCTGCCGTCATCCGCGCTCCAGGGGTCAAGCCCGGCACCTCCCGCGTGACGACGCTGAGCATGGATTGGTTCCCGACGCTGATGCAGCTGGCCGGCAAGCCGAACCCCGCCCACCTCGATGGCCGCAGTCTCGTGCCGTACCTCCAGGACCCGCAGGCCAAGCTCGCGCGCGATGTCTTCTGGCACTTCCCATGCTACATCGGCGGTGGCGGCCCCGGCAGCGCCATCCGCTCCGGCGACTGGAAACTGATCGAGTTCATCGAAGGGGAGAAAACCGAACTCTACGATCTCGCCGCGGATCCGGGCGAGACCCGCGACCTGACCGCCACCGACCCGAAGCGCGCCGCCGAGCTGCTCGGCAAACTGCGGGCGTGGCAGACAGCCACCAACGCGCCGCGCGTCGTCAAACCCAACCCGGCCTACGACCCTAAGACGACCCCGGACCGTGGACGTGAAGGGCGCAAGGGCGGCAAGAATTCCAAATAACCCGATGCGTCCCTCCCTCCTACTGCTCTGCGTCAGCCTGCCGGTCCCCTGGCTACAGGCCCACGATTCCTCCGAACACGATCAGGCTCGCGCCCCGATCGCGAGCTTCGCCGGCATCCCGCTCTTGATCGCGCAGGCTAAGCCGTCCGTAGGCGTCGTCAGCGGCCCGCTGCAGGCCAAGCCTTTCGCGCTGTTCAGCCCGAAGGTCCGCGTCCGGCATGATGACCAGTTCCTTTATGTCGAAGGCGACGGCCTGCCGGCGCATGGGATGATGACCGGCATCACGGCGTGGCAGCAGCAGGTACCGCTGCCGCAGAACTACACAGGCTCGAATGCCTGGCGTATCCCGCTGAAGCCCGTCCCGTCGAAGACGCCCGCCAGCATCAAAGATCGGTTCCTCCGCGGCGCCATCGCCATCGCGGCGAACGGCATCCCGATCTTCAATCCCCAGAACAACCGCGGCGAGATCTCGGCCGATATCGGTGAGCTCGACCGCTGGGGCGGACATTGCGGCCGCGCCGACGACTACCACTACCATGCGGCGCCGCTGCACCTGCAGGAGACGCTGGGCAAGACCCTGCCGATTGCTTACGCGCTCGATGGTTACGCCATCTACGGACTGAACGAACCAGATGGCTCCTCGACCAAAGGACTGGATGCCTTCAACGGTCACACCACACCCTCCCTCGGATACCATTACCACGCCTCCACGCGTTACCCCTTCGTCAATGGCGGCTTCCACGGTGAAGTCACCGAGCTCGAAGGTCAGGTCGATCCGCAACCTCGGGCCCAGTCCGTCCGTCCAGCCCTCCAAGCCCTACGCGGAGCCGAGATCACCGGCTTCAGCACCGGGGCATCGGGACATGGCAACCGCCTGACCTATGCGGTTGGCGCTAAGTCTGGCTCCGTCGACTTCACGCCCGCCCAAGGCGGCGGCTGGAAGTTCACGTTCGTCGACCCCGACGGTTCCAAGCGCGAAGAGACCTACCGCGGCGACGACCGTGAAGGTAAGCAACCGGGCGGAGAAGGCAAAGGGGGCGAGAAAGGCGGCAAGGGCGGCAAGGGC
>JBILXR010000103.1:0-6909 GCA_044378215.1 Opitutales bacterium | reverse complement strand
CATGGCGGTCAGGGGCGGGTTCAGCGGCTACGTTGCCAGGCCTTCACCCAATCGATCTCGAAGGTGTTTCGCGAGTCTGACTTCAGGCCATAGCCTGCCTTGGGGCGTTCACCGTTCCAGCTTTTTATCGTCGATTCGCTCGTCAGCAGGAGGAATTGGGGCGCCTTGGAGCCGGGGCAGCCGGTGTCGGTCGCGACGACTTTTCCATCGAAGGTGAAGCGATAGCCCGAGTCGTCCCACTCGACGCCGTAGTCGTGCCACTCCGCGCCGACAGGCTTGGTGAAATGCTTGCTGCTCACGCGTTTTTCGGAGGCAGGCGCATAAGGACCCCAGTGCAGCGCGTAATAGTAAGATCCTTTCGCCAACCCGGTTGTCTCCATGATGTCGATTTCGACGCCATCCTCAGGAGCTTTCGCCGCCAGGCCGGATTTCCCGTAGGTGGGCGATTGGGCCCAGAAGCACACCTGGGTGCCGGGTTCCACGTTGAAGCGCAGGCGGGCCTCGGTCTTGCCGGCGACAAGGTGGAGTTTATTTTTCGTGGTGACGAAGCCGCAATAAGTCGTGCCTCCTTTGTCGGTCCAGGTGGTGATTCGCAGCACGCCGTCCTTGATGTCGACGGACTTCGGCGAATTCAGCGAATCACGGCGCTTGCCGGTCTCGATGTTCCAGATTTTCGGGTTGAGCTCCCGGCCTTTGAATTCATCTTCGAGCACGAGTTTGAAAGCGGGGTCGGCGGCGCAGGCGGAGGCACCGAGCAGCAGGAGGAGGGCGCGCATGTTATTCGAGGTCGATGAAACGGGGTTCCGATCCCGAGAGCAAGGCGCCGAGGCGGCCCCAGTCGCCGTCCCGGAGGCTCCGGTCCATGATGAGCGTCGTGTCGGCGAGCGTGCCGCCGGGGGCGCAACGCACGGACCACAGCGGGCGGCTGCTGGTCGGGAGCATCGCGAAGCGGATGTCGCCGACGAGGATCGCGCCGTCGGTCTGATCGTACGTGTTCCAGCCGCCGGTGAAGCGGGAGAAGTCGGCGATCAGGTGGGAGCCTTCGGAGAAGGGCGGAGGATTTCCGGGGGATGTCGGCGTCCAGGCCCCACGGGTCTCGCCGACCGCGAGCCGCGTCCTGGTGAACGGCACGTTACGCACCGCCGCGACGTGCCAGCGCCCGTCGTGCAGCCAGACCGCGCGCCAGACGATGAGGTTGGAGACCGTCGGCTTCACCGCGAGCCGCTCCGGCGTGATGGCCTGCGCCGCCAGCCAGGCCCGCAGGCTGCGTTCGGCGCGCGCCTGCTGAGTCAGGCCGAGCGCCGCGTAGGCGCCGAACCACAGCAGCGCGTAAGCCGCCAGCCGCGGCGAGTGCCGGCGCCAGGCGAGCAGGGCGAACGTCAGCACGGGCAGGGTGACCGTGAGGTCGATGATGGGGAGGCAATCCCAGGCATAGCGTGCCTCCGTGAACGGCCACAGCAGCATCGTGCCGTAGCTCGTGCAGCCGTCGCAGAGCAGGTGCGTGAGCGCGCCGGCGAGGCCGGGCAGGAACAGTTCGCGCCAGCCGACGTTGTGCCGCCGACGGAAGAAGAGCGTCGTGAGCCAGGCGGCGGCCAGCGCAAGCACCGGCATGAACACGAAGCTGTGCGTGAAGTGGCGGTGCCAGCGGAAGGCGACGAGCGGGTCGTCGGCGGCTCGGATGAAGACGTCGAGGTCAGGCGCCTCGGACGCGAGCAGGGCGGCCACCGCGGCGGCGGAGACCGAGCCGCCGCGGCGATGGACGGCGATCCCGGCGGCGATGCCCAGGGCGGCGTGCGTGAGGTTGTCCATGCGTCGAACTTACGGGCCTCGGCTCCGGAAGGAAGGCCGACTTTCGATTTTCCGGCCCGCATCGTCAATAGGCTGGAACTTGCGGGCTTACCCATCGTCTAATCCCATACCCCTATGAGACTGTTCTTCTCCGCTTTGGCGCTGTGCGCCGCCGTCCTCGGCCAGGCCGCCGACAAGGATTTCCCGCTCGTCGAAGCCCGCGAGGTCACGCCGCGCGGCGGGCTTCCGAATTTCTTCCGTAAGGCCCAGACGACCGGCGCGGAGATCAAGGTCGGCTACCTCGGCGGCTCGATCACCGCTCAGAACGGTTGGCGGGTGCAGACGCTCGCCCATTTCAAGCAGGCCTACCCGCAGGCCAGTTTCACCGAGATCAACGCCGCCATCGGCGGCACCGGTTCGGATCTCGGCGTCTTCCGCGTGCGGCAGGACGTCCTCTCGAAAGGCCCGGACCTCCTCTTCGTCGAGTTCGCCGTGAACGACGGCGGCGCCGATCCTCAGCGCATCATCCGCTCGATGGAAGGCATCGTCCGGCAGACCTGGAAGGCCAACCCTGGCACCGATATCTGTTTCGTCTACACCCTCACCGAAGCGCTTTCGCCTCCGATGCTCGAGGGCAAGCTGCAGCGCTCCGCGAGCGCGATGGAGAAAGTCGCCGACTTCTATGGCATCCCCTCGATCGCCCTCGGCATGGAAGTCGCGAAGCTGGCCAAGGCCGGCCGGCTCGTCTGGCGCGCGAAGCTCCCGAAGACCGAAGCCGAGAAAGCGGCCCTCGCCGGCAAGTTCGTCTTCGCCCCGGACAGCGTGCACCCGCATGAGTCCACCGGCCACGTCCTTTACACCCAGGCCATCGTCCGCTCGCTGCCGGCCCTCGCGATCGCCAACGCCACGCCGACTCCGCACGCGAGCAACCTCGCCCTCGATCCGGCGAACTACGAGCGCGCGACGCTCGTCCCGATCACCGCCGCCAAGCTTTCGGCGGATCTCTCGCCGGCGGACATGGCGACCGACGCCTTCGCCAAGCGCTGGTCCAACCGCCTGCCCGCGATGGTCAGGCTGACCAAGCCCGGCCAGAGCATCGAGTTCAAGTTCCAGGGTACGCACTGCGCCGTCTATGACGTCGTCGGCCCGGCCGGCGGCATGGTCGCCGTGACGCTCGACGGCAAGGCGCAGAAATCCGTCCCGCGCATCGACGCCTATGGCACCTACCCGCGCCTGAGCACGTTCATCGTCGGCACCGACCTGTCCGAGGGTGAGCACGCCGTCCGGCTGGAACTGCTGGCCGAGCCGATCGATAAGGCCGCGGTCCTGGCGAAGAACAAGAACAAGATCGACCGGCCCGAGCGCTTCGCGCCCCTCGAATTCCATCCCGGCGGCCTGCTCATCGTCGGCGAACTCGTCCCTTAAAAGGCTTCGTCCGCACGCCCAGCCTTGACCGCCCCCTGACCCCCTCTGAAACTCCGCCCCTCCCCAAATCATCCACACCACCATGCGTTTCGGCCTCAATACGTTCCTCTACGCCTCTCCGTTCACCAACGAGAGCGTGCACCTCTTCAAGAAGCTCAAGAACTGGGGCTTCGATTCCGTCGAGATCCCGATCGAAGACCCTTCGCACGTCGACCCCAAGTTCCTGAAGGCCGCCGCCGCCAAGGCCGGCATCGCCATCGGCTCGATCTGCGCCGCAATGGGCCCCGGCCGCGACCTCCGCGGTTCCGCCAAGGACCAGGCCAACGGCCGTAAGTACATCGCCGCGCTGATCGACCAGGCCGCCGAGATGGGCTGCCCGCGCCTCATCGGTCCGCTCTATTCCGTCGTCGGCCTCATCGGCGCCCATGACGACAAGACCAAGGCCAAACACTTCAAGCTCGTCGTCAAGAACCTCAAGGTCCTCGGCAAGCACGCGCAGAAGAAGGGCGTCGAGCTCGACATCGAGCCGTTGAACCGCTTCGAGACCGACTTCCTCAACACCTGCGACCAGGGTCTCCGTCTCGTCAAGGCCGTCAACCTCCCGAACGTGAAGCTCCACCTCGATACGTTCCACATGAACATCGAGGAGAAGAACCAGGCCGCCGCCATCCTCAAGGCCGGCAAGCACCTCGGCCACTTCCACGCCTGCGGCACCGACCGCGGCACCCCGGGCAACGACTCGCTCGACTGGAAGCCCATCGTCGCCGCCCTCAAGAAGATCGGCTACAAGCAGGAGGTCGTCATCGAATCCTTCACCACCGACGTCAAGGTGATCGCCCGCGCCGCCGCCATCTGGCGCGCCATGGAGCCTCGCCGCGACGACATCGCCGTGAAGGGCCTCAAGAACCTGCACCGCTTCTTCGGCAAGAAGAAGTAAGCCCCCTCCGCCCCGCCTCATGAAGCTGCTCACCCCCTTCCTCGCGCTCGCCGCGCTCTGCGCGTCGCTCTCCGCCGAGGAAAAACCCCTCTTTAACGGCAAGGATCTCACGGGCTGGAAAGGCCTGGATTTCTGGTCCGTCGAAGACGGCGTCATCACCGGCCGCACGACCAAGGAGAAGCCCACCAAGGGCAACACCTTCCTCGTCTGGGAAGGCGAAGTCGCCGACTTCGAGCTCACGTTCCAGTACAAGATCGTCGGCGGCAACTCCGGCGTCCAGTACCGCTCCAAGCTCGTCGACGCGAAAGGCTTCGTGATCTCCGGCTACCAGGGCGACTTCGAAGCGGGCAAGACCTACTCCGGCATCCTGTATGAAGAAAAGGGCCGCGGCATCCTCGCTAAGCGGGGTGAGAAGGTCGTGATCAAGGAAGGCGCCGACGCCAAGAAGCCGAAGATCGAAGTCACCGGTTCGCTCGGCAAGACCGACGAGATCCAGGCCAAGATCAAGGCAGGCGACTGGAACGAATACCGCGTCGTCGCCCAGGGCGGCCACCTGCGGCACTTCATCAACGGCGTCCAGACCGTCGACGTGACGGATGAGACCGCCGTCGGCGCGAAGAAGGGCCTCCTCGCCCTCCAGCTCCACGCCGGCCCGCCCATGGTCGTCCAGTTCAAGGACCTCCTCCTCAAGGAGATCAAATAATTCACCATGAAGAAATCCTTCCTCAGCCTCCTCCTGCTCTCGGCCGCGTTCGTCTCGGCCGCGGACAAGAAGAATGTCCTCCTCATCGCCGGCAAGCCGAGCCACGGACCCGGCGAGCACGAACACAACGCCGGCATCCAGCTCCTGGCCGCCGGCCTGAAGCAGTCCGCCGCGGACCTCGTCAACGTGGACGTCGCCCTCAACGGCGAGTGGCCGTCCGACGAGCGCGTCGCCAAGGCCGATACGATCGTGATCTACTCCGACGGCGGCAACGGCCACCCGGCTCTCCCGCACCTCGACCAGCTCGCCAAGAAGATGTCGGCCGGCACTGGTTTCGTCTGCCTCCACTACGCCGTCGAGCCCGCCTATGAGCGCGCCGGCTGGCTGAGCGTCGACGGCAAGCCCGTGAGTCCGCCTCCGGTCGGTCGTTCCTCCCTGGGCAAGGGCGCCCGCGAGTTCAAGGACTGGCTCGGCGGTTACTTCGAGCAGCACTGGTCCGTGAACCCGCACTGGACCGCCGACTTCAAGGTCATCCCTGATCACCCCGCCAGCCGTGGCGTGAAGCCGTTCGGCTCCAACGACGAGTGGTACTTCAACATGCGCTTCCGTGACGGCATGGAAGGCGTCACCCCGCTCCTGTCCGCGGTCGCTCCGGCCGACACCATGTCGCGCAACGAAGGCCCACACTCCGGCAACCCCGACGTGAAGCAGCTGGTCCTCGAGGAGAAGAAGCCGCAGGTCGTCGCCTGGGCCGTCGAGCGCAAGGACGGCGGCCGTGGCTTCGGCTTCACCGGCGGACACTACCACGCCGGCTGGGCCAACGACAGCCAGCGCACCCTCGTCCTGAACGCGATCGTCTGGACCGCTAAGGCCGAAGTCCCTGCCGCCGGCGTCGTCTCCAAGTTCTCCGAAGACGAACTCAAGGCGAACCTCGACAAGAAGGCCCCGCGCAAGCTCGCGGCTCCGAAGAAGAAGTAAGCGGCCCATAGGTCGTCTGATCAGGCCGGAGGTTCGTCTCCGGCCTTTTTCGTGCCCGGAAAAGATGCCGGCCGTTTGACCCGGCAGGCTGGCCCGCAACCTTACGGTCATGTCCAAGCACATCGCGATCATCGGCGGCACTTCCGGCATCGGCCGCGCGACCGTCGCGCAGCTCCAGTCCGACGGCCATACGGTCCACGCCGCCTGTCGTTCGCCCGAGAAGCTCGCCGATCTTGGGATCGTCGCGCAGCCGTTCGACGCCGCCGCACCCGGCCCGCTCGTCTGGCCCGAGCGCCTCGACGGATTCGTGTATTTCCCTGGCTCCATCTCGCTCAAGCCTTTCCATCGTCTCACGCCGGAAGATTTCCAGCGCGACCTCCAGGTGAACCTCTTCGGCGCCATCGCCGCGCTCCAGTCGGCGCTCCCGGCGCTCAAGGCGTCGGGTAATGCTTCCGTCGTGCTCTTCTCCACCGTCGCCGTCGCGCAGGGCATGCCCATGCACGCGAGCATCGCCGCCGCCAAAGGGGCCGTCGAAGCGCTCGCCCGGAGCCTCGCCGCCGAGTGGGCGCCGACCATCCGCGTGAACGTCATCGCGCCGTCGCTGACCGACACGCCGCTCGCGGGCGCGTTGCTGAACTCCGACCTCAAGAAGGAAGCCGCCGCGAAGCGCCATCCGCTGCAGCAGGTCGGCCGTTCGGAGGACATCGCGGCGCTCGTCGCGCACCTGCTCTCCGGACACAGCCGCTTCATGACCGGCCAGGTGCTGCGCGTGGACGGCGGCTTGTCGTCGGTGCGGACGTTCTGAGGCGGACACGAAAAACCCGGGCGCCTCGCGGGCCCGGGTTCCGGAGGAGCTTTTGCTCCGTTCAGATCAGCATCAGTGCCGGTTCTTCGAGGAGCTGCTTGAGCGCCTGGAGGAACTGCGCGCCGTTGGCGCCGTCGACCACGCGATGGTCGCCGGAGAGGCCGATCACCATGCGGTGGCCGATGACCAGGCGGTCCTGGGCGTCGACGACGGGCTTCTTGATGGTCGCGCCGACGGAGAGGATCGCGGCGTTGGGCACGTTGATGATGCCGA
>JBILXR010000102.1:0-6936 GCA_044378215.1 Opitutales bacterium | reverse complement strand
AATCCGCGCCGCTGAAAACTAACCCGCCGATGGTGATGGGCTCAGTGAGGGTCGCCGTTCCGGCGGTACCCGTGAAAAAAGCAATGTCATCCGCATCGAAACTGCGCGCAGCCGCGTCGGTGCCCGCTGCAGAGGTCGACCAAAATTCGCTCGAGGTGTTCCAGGCGCCCGTGCCACCGGTGACGACAGCTCCCGTCGCATCCCAATAGTAGTTAGCTGCCTTGGCCTGAGGGGTCGTGGAGACGCTGATGCCGAGCAAGGCGGCGGCCACCATGAGGGAGGCACGCGGCAGGAAAACGCGCGGGTGTGAACAGCGGACTTCGGACATCAGTGTGACGGGTTTAAAAGATAAATTTGTGTGATCAAAGGGAGCACCCTGCGTAAAAATAGAGAGGTGGGGGCATGAGTATTTCACCTGAAGTATACCCCCTATGCAAGCCATAAGGGGTACGGGGGATAGCCCGGCCCAAAAAACGCCCAGAACTCGGCCCGCGGCCATGACCAGGGGCCTCTGCTAGCCGCAGTTAAGACGAAATTAAGGGGTAAATTTGCTTTTTATAAGTGGGGTTTTTCTTATAAACTATTGATTGATAATGCTTTAAATTAACTTTTATTATTGGGTTCGAGCTGGGACAGTTTGAGCACGTTCCCGGAACCCGAGGCGCCATTCCGTGGTATTTCAGCCCCCTACGGCCGAAATCGGCGTCCAGCGCTAACCCCCGCCCCCCGGGGGGCGGGGGGCTCCCAAGGACCCACCTCTGCCCGCTATAGGTAGGGTTGACCGGCCCGGTCAACCGGAGAACAAGTCATATCCCCACAAGATCCCGCGGCCATGGCCAGGGAGCGCCCCCCCCGGGGGGGGCTCCGCCCCCGCCAAAAAGCCTGCGAATTTTCGCAAAATACGTCAGGTCAAAGGATGAGCATGGCGTCACCATAGCTGAAGAAGCGGTATTCCTCCCGGATGGCCTCGGCATAAATTTCCTTGAGCCAGACCACCCCGGACGGGTCCCCGGGGGTCAGGAAGGCCCCGACGAGGCAGAGGAGGGTCGACTTGGGGAGGTGGAAATTGGTCAGGAGGTGCTCGCAGCAGCCGATAGAGTCCCCGGGCTGGATGTAGATCGAGGCCTCGGAGACGAAATCGCCCTCATGGGCGAACCCTGGGACTTTTCGCCGGGCGTCCTCGCTCGCGCGCACGGAAGTGGTGCCGATCGCCAACCGTGGACGACGCTCCCGTAAGGCCTGCATGGTCTTGGCCGGAATCCGGTAGGTCTCGGCATGCATGACGTGCGTGGAGATGTCCGTCGCGGTGACGGGCTGGAACGTCCCTGGGCCGACATCGAGCACGAGGTCGAAGGCTTCGTGCCCGCGCGTGCGGAGGGTCTCCAAGAGCTCCGGAGTGAAGTGCAATCCGGCCGTGGGCGCGGCCGCGGCGCGCGCGGCCGCGGGGTCGGCGTAGACGGTCTGATAGCGCTCGGCGTCGTCGGTCGGCGCGAGCCCGCGCTCCTTGCGCGCTTCGACGATGTAAGGCGGCAGCGGGATCTCGCCGAGGCGCTCCGCGAAGTCCTGCACGGTCTCACCGGCCGGCAGGTCGAAGCGCACGCGATATTCGCCGTGCGCGTTCCCGACGGCGACGGCGCGACGTCCGTCGACGAGGAAACCGGCCGCGTCGCCGGCGCGCTTGCCGGGGCGCAGCATGCACCACCACTCGAGCGGATCCAGCGTGGGACGGAGCAACAGGCACTCGACTTTGCCGCCGGTGGGACGCACGCCGAAGAGGCGTGCTTTCAGCACGGAGACGTTGTTGCGGATGAGCACGGTGCCCGGCGGCAGGAGCTCCGGCAGGTCGCTGAAACGACGGTGTTCGATCGTGCGCGTGGCGCGTCGCACGACGAGCAGGCGCGAAGCGTCGCGCCGCGCGGCAGGCGTGGCGGCGATGCGTTCGGGCGGGAGTTCGAAATCCAGCTCTTCGAGGCGCACGGGCTCAGGCTCCGGTCTTGGGCGGGGTGATCAGCAGCTGGCCGTCGATCGCGCGCAGGGGCATGAATTCGGCTCCGGGCGGGGCTTTGCGCAGTTCCTCTTCGACCGCGGAAAGCTTGGCGTCCAGGTCGTCGATGCGGGCCACGAACACGGCCTCCGGCGTCGACGGCGTGGCGCACGCGCCGTATTCGCGCATGGTGTGGTGAGAGAGCAGGATGTGCTCGAGTCGCTCCATCAGCGAGGCTTCGAGGCCGACCTTGGTGCCGTGGGCGCGCACGATGAACGCGCCGAGGACGAGGTGTCCGTGCAGGTTGCCGGCGCGGGTGAAACCGGCCTTGGCCATGCCCGGCTCGAGGCGCGAATACTCCTGCACCTTGCCCATGTCGTGCAGCACGATGCCGGCGACGGAGAGCGAATGATCGACCTTGGGATAGAGCGGCAGGAGGGCCTCGGCGCACTTGGCCATGCGCAAGGTATGCTCGAGCAGGCCGTGACGATAAGCATGGTGCATGCCGAGCGCGGCGACGGCTTCGTAGAAGCGCTCGCCATGCTCTTCGAGGGCGGATTCGACGGTCGCGCGCAGGCCGGCGTGCGGGATCCGACTGACGATGCCGAGGAGGTCGGCCTTCATCTTGACGGGGTCGTGCTGGGAGACGGGCGTGAGTCGGCCCATGATCGCGGGGTCAGAACGCTCGGTGTCGGTGACGGGCGCGAGGGCATCGACCTTGAGGTCGGGACGGCCGTTGAAATCACCGACGACTCCGCCCACGCGGACGACCGCGCCGGCCTTGAGGGTGACGAGCACCGGCTTGACGGGCGAATCGCCGAAGACGCGGATCTTGATGTCGTCCGTGGCGTCCGCGATGACGGCCTCGTAATAGGTCGACCCGGTCTTGGCGGTCTTGGTGGAGATATCACCCAGGGCGCAGATGGCCTGGAAGCGCGAGCCGACCGGGGAGGCCTTGCTTTCGCGGAGGGTCAGGAGGATTTCGGACATGGGGCGAGAGTGGCCGAGGGATGAAGGTGGGAAAGGAAAATGGTGCGGGAACCTTGAAACTGGAGGACTGAGTGGAGGCCTGCGTTGAGGACTGCATGGAGGGCTGAATCGATGGCGGAATGAAGCCCCCCAGCTAATCATCCGGTTTCCGGTCTCCCTTTGAGATGTTGGAGCTCAGGGTGACGGGTGACGGCCACCGGGGCCTCGGCCATTCGGGAGTCGGCCGTTCAGCCATCGGCCACCGGCTCCTGGTTCCCGCGGCTGACTTATCTATTCAGTCCTCCACTCAGTCCTCAACGCAGCCCTCCATTCAGCCCTCTTTTTCAAATACCCCCCCAGCCAACTATCCGGTCTCCGGTTTCCCTTTGAGATGTTGGATCTCTGGTCAACTGGGCCTCTGAGCCTCCGGGCCTCTCGTGTGTCATGTCTCGCCTCGGGTCCTCGGGCCCTCTTATCCTCGGGCCCTCGAACATGCGCTCCCTCCTCGCCCTCCTCCTCGCCTCGATGGCCGCGCTCGCCGCCGAGCCTAACCGCGCCCTGGTCTTCTCGAAGACCGCCGGCTTCCGCCACAAGGACTCGATCCCGCTCGGCAACGCGCTGCTGACGCAGCAGTTCAAGGCGCAAGGCCTCGAGGTCGACGTGACCGAAGACGCCGCCGTCTTCACGGTTGAAAACCTCGCGAAGTATCGCGTGGTGGCGTTCATGAGCACGACCGGGGACGTGATGAGCGACGTGGTCGCGAAGGATGCCCCGAAAGAAGCCAAGGAAGCCGCGCAGAAGGCCGCCCTGCCCCGTCGCGCGGCCTTCCAAGCCTGGATGGAGAACGGCGGCGCATTCGTCGGCGTCCACGCGGCGTCCGACGCCGGTGCGGCCGAGAAATACTGGCCGTGGTTCGCCCACATGGTCGGCGGCCTCTTCAACGGCCACCCCGCCCAGCAGGTCGCGATCCTGCGTCCCATCGTCAAGGACCACCCGGCCAACGCTCACCTCGGCGCGGAGTGGAAGCGTAAGGACGAGTGGTATGCTTTCCGCAACCTCGCCGCCGACAACGTCGTGCTGCTCGAGATCGACGAGAAATCCTACACGCCGCAGAAGGGCAAGGAGATGGGCGAGCATCACCCGATGACCTGGTGCAAGGAAGTCGGCAAGGGCCGCATGTTCTACACCGCGCTCGGCCACACCAAGGAGTCTTTCTCCGAGCCGGACTTCATCAAACACCTCGATGGCGGCGTGAGGTGGGTGTTGCGGAAGTGAGGGGGCATGTGGGCACGGTGACACGTGGACAAGGTTGGCACCCGATGAACGAGAGGCCCGGAGGCTCAGAGGCCCAGTTGACCAGAGATCAAACGTCTCAACCGCCAATACCTGTTATGCGAATAGGTCAGCACTGCGTGCTGACCTATTCGCATAGCGTATGGCCGAATCCCGAAGCCGATGGCCGATGGCTGAAAAGCCGACTGCCGAATGGCTGATGCCCCGATGGCCGTCACCCGTCACCTTATTTAAAGACACCTAGGTCAGCACGCAGTGCTGACCCTACCGCGAGACACGGCTGACCGAGCCGGTCAGCCCTACCTCGAGGCCATCACTACCCCCATACTCAATACTCCATACTCGCTGGAAGTCCCTTCCTCACTTCACCGCTTCGAGCTTCTTGATCAGGCGGCCGAGGGCGCCCTTGGTCGTCTCGTTCGTGACGGTCTTCTCGGCTTCGCGCAGGGCGGCGAGGTCGCTCGGCTGGGCGAGCTTGAGCAGGGCCTTCTGACATTCGAGACGCATGGACTCTTCCTTGATCGCGACGCAGAGGGCGCCAGCGACGGAGCGGAGATTACGGCCAACGGCGGCCTTGATGAGCGCGGCGCGCGCGGAGACATCGGCTTTCGAGTCAGTGATGCCGGCGACGAACGCGTCGGTCACGCCAGGGCCGGCGACCTTGAGCAAGGCTTCCTGGATGCTGTCGGCGAGCGCGGCATCCTTCGCGAGCGCAGCGAGCACCGGGACGGCCTTCGCACCGCCGACCTCGGCCAGCGCGAGCGCGGCGGGCACGCGGAGAGGCGAATCCGCCTTGGCGGCCAGCGCGGCGACCTGCGTGGTGGCGCCAGAAGCCTTGGCTTCGGCGAGGGCGGAGAGGAGGAGTTTGGCGATCTCGACGTCGGTCGAGCCGAGCAAGTCGGCGACTTCCGCGGTGAGCGGGGAGTTCGGTTCGTCGACCAGGCGCTCGCGGACGTCGTCCACCGCGGCGAGGCGGACGGCGAGCGGCGCATCGGCCTTCTTCACGGCCTCGGTCGACTTGGCGACGCCCTTCCGGAAATCCTTCAGCGCGGCCGTATACGCGGCGTGATCGACGGCCGGACGGTCCGCGGCGAACGCGAGCGTGGAGGCGAGGAGGAGGGCGAAGAGGCGCATGGTTCTTTAATAGGGGGCAAGTGGGCACGGGGGCAAGGGGACATGGAGAGAGACACGAGAGGCCCGGAGGCCCAGAGGCCTAGTTGATCAGAGATCCAACATCTCAAAGGGAAACCGGAGACCGGATCATTGGCTGGGGTATTTGAAAAAGAGGGCTGAATGGAGGGCTGCGTTGAGGACTGAGTGGAGGGCTGCATGGAGAAGCCAAGAAGTTGACCGGTTGACCAGTGGGCCAGTTGGCCAGAGATGCAGCGTCTCAAAGGGAAACCGGAGACCGGATGATTGGCTGGGGTATTTGAAAAAGAGGGCTGCATGGAGGGCTGCGTTGAGGACTGAATAGATAAGTCAGCCGCGGGAGCCAGAAGCCGATGGCCGAAGGCCAAATGGCCGATCCCCGAGTGGCTGAGGCCCCGATGGCCGTCACCCGTCACCCTGAGAATGATTTCATGCCCGCAGCATCCCTCCCGATTTCCGGTTTCCCTTTGGGTTTCTGTCTTGAGGGTAGGGGCACGATTCATCGTGCACTCCTTTGCGGATGGCGCGGCGTAGCCACGCCCCTACCCTCGGCCACCATCCGGCGGCCGATCCAGATGCAACTAGGTCGCGACGCCGTCGCGCCCCTACCTTGGCCTAATTCAATTCAGTCCTCCATTCAGCCCTCAACGCAGTCCTCCATTCAGTCCTCTCTTTTTGTCCCCTTTCCCTCCTTCCCTCGGAACGTTTCCCCGATTACACCTGTCCCACCCCTACCCCTATCACGATGTCTCAACTCAACCGCCGCTCGTTCCTGAAGCGCACCGCCCTCGCTGGCGCGGTGCTCGGCTTCCCGTCCATCATCCCGGCTTCCGCGCTCGGCAAGGACGGCACGGTCGCCCCGAGCAACCGACTCCAGCTGGTCGGCATCGGCCTTAAGTCCCAAGGTGGTGGCGACATGCGTCAGCTGATGTCGAAGAAAGGCGTGCAGGTCATCGCCGTCTGCGACGTCGACCGCCGCGTGCTGAAGTCCGCCTCCGAGAACGTCGTCAAGAAGGGCATGGTCGCGCCGAAGCAGTATGTCGATTTCCGCGAGATGCTCGCCAAGGAGAAACCCGACGCCGCGGTCCACGGCCTGCCTGACCATTGGCACGGAGTGATCAGCTGCGCGCTCCTCCGCGCCGGCATCGACGTCTATGGCGAGAAGCCGCTCGCGAAGACCTGGGCCGAGGGCAAGGCCATCGCCGACGCGGTGAAGGAGAACGGCCGCGTCTGGCAGACGGGCATGTGGCAGCGCTCCACCCCGAACTTCCGCCGCGGCGTCGAGCTCGTGCGCAACGGCATGCTCGGCAAGATCCTCAAGGTCGAAGTGGGCACCGGCCCGAACAAGCAGGTCATGCCGCCCGCCCCGCAGCCGGGCGAGAAGGCTCCGGCCGAAGTCGATTACGACCTGTGGGTCGGCCCGTCGGCGGACTTCGCCTACGACCCGCGCGTCTTCCACTTCCACTGGCGCTGGAACCTGAACTTCGGCGGCGGCATGCTGCTCGACTGGGTCTGCCACCATCCGGACATCGCCGCGTGGG
>JBILXR010000101.1:0-7023 GCA_044378215.1 Opitutales bacterium | reverse complement strand
CAAAGCCTCGCGGAGATGGGCCGCCCGAAGGGCGTCGCTTGCGATGGCCGAAGGCCAGCCAATCCCTCCCTCTCCGCCAGTTAGACAATTCGCTTCGCTCTAGGGCTAAAGCCAGGGCTGGAGCTAGGGCTGGGCGTGCCCGGAGGGATGAGAACCCGAGGGTTCGACGGAGCGAGGCAAAGCCTCGCGGAGATGGGCCGCCCGAAGGGCGTCGCTTGCGATGGCCGAAGGCCAGCCAATCCCTCCCTCTCCGCCAGTTAGACAATTCGCTTCGCTCTAGGGCTAAAGCCAGGGCTGGAGCTAGCGCTAGGCGTGGCTGGAGGTAGGGTCAGCACTGCGTGCTGACCTAGCTAGGTCGCCACGCAGTGGCGACCCTACCCATTCTCCCTCAGATCGCCACCAGCAGACCGGTCAGAATCAGCTTGGTGCGCAGGGTGAATTTGGAACGCAAGACGCCGACGAACAAGCCGAGCGAGAGACAGTGAAGATAAGGCCAGACGGCGCCGAAACCCTCATCGACCCCCTCGAAAGTCGCCATCAGCCAGAGCCGAATCGGCAAGGCGCACATGATGACGATGAAGTAGCCGGCGATCTCTCGGCGGAGGTTTCGCTTAAAGTCGGAGGTCCTACTGGGCATGCCGCTTACTTAGCCTCTTTCGGCTTCTTTGTCTTCTTCTTTTTCTCTTCCTTGTTACCGCTCCGGCCGGAGCCATCGCCGACCTCGTCCTTGTAGCCGGCACCCGGATTCAGACCCGTCAAAGCGGCCGTCAGGCGCGCCCGGGCGGCCACGGCGGCTTCGTCCTTGGTGTCCGCCGCGACGGCCACTTCCCTGAACGGCGCATCCTTCATGTCGTAAAGGGTGCCGGACTGGTCGAGTTTCCAGCCCGCCTCGCGGACGTAGTAGTTGTTACTGAGCTGGCAGAAAGCCCAGGTCCGCGGGGAGCTCGCATCACCCTTGAACTGCGACACGAGGCTACGGCCATCGATGACGCGGCCGGCCGGCAGCGGCGCACCGGCGAGTTCGGCGAAGGTGGGCAGGAGGTCGCTGGCGTCGGCGACGTTAGCATTCACCTTACCAGAAGGCATCACGCCGGGCCAGGCGGCGAAGAACGGGACGAGGCCGCCGCCTTCCTTCATGGAACCCTTCTCGCCTTCGAGCCGTCGTCCACCGATCGTGGCGTCAACCGCGACCGACTTAGTGCTGCCATTGTCGCCCATGAAGACGACCAGGGTGTTCTCGCGCAGTTTGAGGCGATCGAGTTCGGCTACGAGCTTGCCGACGAGCTTATCCATATAAGCGATGTTATCCGCGAGCAGACGTTGCGTGCGTTGGGTATTCGACTCTCCCTTCGGGGCCGGAGCGCTGTCCGGGGTCGGCAGGATTTCGCCGTGCACATGGGACAGCGAGTAATACAGGAAGAACGGACCGGCCTTATGCGCCTCGAGCCAGGCGGTCGCGTCCTTGTGCAGCAGGTCAGGGATATACTCCTCGTCCTTCACCTTGATGGTCTTGCCATCGAGCACGTAGGTATCGGGGTCGCCACGGACTTCGCCGCCTTCGGACATCGGCTTGGCGACCCTGCTGTTCCAGTACATACCGCTGCCCTTGTAGTAGAGTTCATGGTCGAAACCCCAGTCCGACGGATCACCGGACGGCGTCAACTGACCCCACTTACCGATCAGCGCGCTAGCGTAGCCAGCCTTCTTCAGGACGGTCGGAATCATGACCTCGGCCTTTTCACCCGTGCGGATGATGGTCTTGCACGCGTCCTGCGTGACCGCGCCGGAACGGAAGCCATAGCGTCCGGTCAGGATCAGCGCACGCGACGGGCCGCAAAGCGGTGCGGTATAGAAACGCGTGAACCTTACGCCTCTGTTCGCCAGCGCGTCGATGTGCGGGGTCTTGTAACGGTCGGACCCGTTGCAACCCAACTCGGCGAACCCAAGGTCGTCGGCCAAGATATAGACGATGTTGGGCTTGGGGGCGGCGGAGGCGCCCAAACAGACCAAAGTCAGGAGGAAGGAGAGGACGTAGGCGCGCATGAGTTACCAATCTAACCCCGAGAAAAGGGGAAGTTTGCCCGTAAAACGATGTTTCCATGCCTACGCCTGCCCTTCATGGTCAGCCCATGCGCCCCACCCTCCTCGCCCTGCTCGCCTTCGTCCCGGCCTTCGGCGCCGACATCAAGGTGACCCCGAACGAAGCCGTCGACGTCGCCCAGGACGGCAAGGTCGTCGCCCGCTTCATGACGGCCCACGACGTCAGCACCCCGGCCAAGCGTCTGGAGACGTACAAGCCCTACCTCCATGTCTTCGACCCCAGCGGCGCCCTCCGCCTGACCAAGGGCCCGGGCTTCAACTTCACCCACCACCGCGGCATCATGCTGGGGTTCGCCAAGATCACGGTCGACGGGAAGACCTACGACCGCTGGCACATGAGCGGTGGCGACCAGGTCGTCACGGCGATCAAGCCGACCACTGATGGTTTCTTGGCCGCGATCGACTGGCAAGGCGCGGGCGCCCAGGCGAAGCCCATCCTGACCGAGGAGCGCGCCTTCACTTTCACGAAGCCCGCCGCGCCCTTCTATCTCGGCATCGAGATGAAGAGCACGCTCAAGCCCGACCACGGCGAGGCCAAGATCGACGGCGACCCCGAGCACGCCGGCGCGCAGTTCCGTCCCTCCGAGAAGATCGACGGCATGAAGACCACGTATGTCTACCCGGGCAAAGACGTCCTCATCCACAAGGTCCGCGACCTCACCTGGGTCGCCGAGATCTTCACGGTCGAGGGCAAGACCTTCACGGCCCTGCTCCTCAACCACCCTTCCAACCCCAAGGAAACGGCCTTCTCGGCCTACCGCGACTACGGCCGCTTCGGTGCTTTTCCGAAGGGCGTCGCCACGCCGGAGTCCCCGTTCAAACTCCGCTACCAGTGGCTGCTCGCCGAAGGCGACGTCCGCGACGCCGCGGCCTTCCAGCAGGCCTACAACGCCTTCGCGGGCGTGAACGAGCCCACGCCGGCCGTGACGGTCATGCTCGCCGAACAGCCGAAGCCGAAGGCGAAATCTCCGGCTAAGAAGTAAGCCGGTTCAGCTGACCGCCTTACGGACGCGGCCGATGGCCGAAGATTGACGCTCACGCAGTACGGCCTGAGCCTTGAGGACCTTGGCCTTCGCGGCGGCGGGGTCCTTGGCCATGGCCAGCACGGCCGGGACGATGCCTGCGAGCTGCGGTTCGTCATCAAGGTCGAAGAGCCACTCGTTCAGGCCGATATCCTTCCACATGTTGCCCTTGGAGGTCTGTTCAGCCCAGCGGCAGACGATGGCGGGGATACCGTTGCCGATGCACATGATGGGCGAGTGCATCTCATTGCCAAAGAGGCCCGCGCTGCGGACATAGACGCTCAGCGCCTCATCGGTCAGCCAATAGTCCTGACGCCAGACGACACGGTCCTTCACGTCATCGGGCAATTTATCGAAAAGGATCTCTTTACCCAAGGCCATCTGGGTGCGGTCCTCGGGGCAGATGAGTACCTTGAGGTCGGTCTGCTTCACGACCGCGACAATCGCGGCGCGCAGCTGTGCATGGTCATGCTCCTTCATCTCGTCGTTACGCTTCTGCTTCACGGGATCAAAGGCACGCTCCTTGTGAATCGTCCAATAGGGCGTAATGCGATAACGCGGAATGCAGCAGAGGAACTTACCATGCTCGAGGCCCCAGCCATGCAGGAAAGCCTCGGCCTTCTCCTCGTAGCGTAGGTCGGTCGCGAACGCGCCATCCGGACCAAACTCCATCACCGGACACGTCACGCCGGCGGCCTTGGCGGTCGCGAGGGAGACCGAGTCACGGAAATAGACGAACTGGGCGCCGCTGAGGATCTCGACCGTCTCAGGAGTCGGCGTACCCTGGGTGATGCCGAGGACGCCATAAGGCTTCGGGCCCTGCTTGCGCCACATCGCGACCTGCTTCTCGCCCACTAGGGACGGACCGGAGCCATGCAGGAGGAAATCGTTCTCGGCGTAGAGCTTGGCCACGTCGGGCTTGGGGCCGACGAACTTCAGCTTCGGGAAACGGGCCGCAAGCATCTCCTTCACGCCGTTATCGACATTGGATGGCCAGAGCGTGATCTCGGCCTCCGGGAAATATTTCTCTAGCAAGGCCAGCATGCCCGGCGTGTGCGCGATGTCGCCGATGTTCACCGTCTGCCACGAGGAACGCAGGACCACGCGCGGGGCGCGCTTGCCTTCGGCGGCGCCGACCGAAGCGGCGATGGCCGCCACGAAAGCAGATTCCAAGAAACGACGACGGGAGAGCATTGTTTTAGGGATAGGGGTAGGGGTAGGGGCAGGCAGAGTCAAACCACCCTTCCCTCCGGGAGAAACCACAGAGCAACGGGAGACAGGAAACCAGGAAGAATGCGGGGTGTATTTGGTAGGGTTGAGCGGCCCGCTCAACCGCGGCTGACCGGGCCGGTCAGCCCTACCTAGAAATACCCCAGCCAATCATCCGGTCTCCGGTTTCCCTTTGAGCGAAAAGACCTCCACCTTTGCACTTTTGCACAGGCCGCAGGCCGATTTGCACCTAGGGCAGCACGCGGTGCTGCCCCTACCCGATGCAATTTCGCCCAACCGCCAACCGCAGTCACCTCTTTGATTTGAATCATCAATTCTTCTTCCCCTCTTCGCGCTTGGGCAGCATCGCGAAATACTGCTCCTGCACGGCCTTCACCTTGGCCTTCAGCGGTTCGACCTGCGGGGTGAGTTCGGCGTAGGACTTGGCGATCTCCTCGAGGTTCTTGTCGCGCTGCGGGATATCCTTCTGGGCGGCGGCGAGCGCCTTCTCGGCGTTAGCCTTCTCGCTCTTGGTCAGTTCAAGGGTCTTGGCGGCGGCATCCACGAGGAGTCGCTTCGCTTCGACGGGCTTGCCGGCTTCGGCCAGCTGGGCGCGGACGGCGACGAGCGCCTTCTCGAGCACCGGCAGGCCTTCCTGGGCCTTCTGCACGGAAGCCTGGAGGGCGGGCAGCTTGGCGGCGTAATCCTTCTCCGCGGCGACGCCGGGAGCGGCGAGCTTCTCGCGTTCGGCGAGGTGCTTGGACCGTTCCTTCGTGACGGCGACGAGGTCAGCCTGCACAGGCTCCACGGCCTTCTCGGCGGCGGCCACCCCGGCGGCGGATTTCTCCACGACCCGGTTGGTTGCGGCGACATTCGCCTCGGCGTGGGCAGCCGCGGCTGCTTTGGTCGCCTCGGTCTTGCTGACCGTGGCAAGGGCCGCGCGGGCTTCGGCCACCGCCTGCTCAGTCTGCTTCTTGCGGGAGAAGTAACTGAAGGAGAAGACGGCGGTGAAAGTACGGGCTTCACCGTAGGCTTTTTCGGCGGAGGCGACTTGATCCGCGGCGGCCTTGCTGGCGGCGGTGGCTTTCGCGGCCTCGGCGGAAGCGGCACGCAAGGCGCCCTTGGCGGTGACGACGCCTTCGTTGGCCTTGGCGTGCAAGAGCTGGGCGGAGGCGAGGGCCTTCTTCAGTTCTTCGACCTTAGCGGTCAGTTCATTGATGCGGGCCCGGAGCGGGGTGGTGAATTTATCGCGATAGGCACCTGCGGCGGCGGTGGCGACGGCCACGATGGCGTCGCGGTCCTGTCCGAGGCGGACGATGGCCTCGCTCTGGGCTTCGATCAGCTTCTGCTGCGCCTCGATCTTGCCCATGGCTTCGGCTTCGGTCACGCGAAGAGGCGAAAGGGCCTTATCGAGCGCGGCGAACTCCGCCTTGAGGGCGTCGAGTTCGGACTGGAGTTTCGGCAGCTGCTCCTCGTTCTGGGCGATGGTCTTCTTCGAGGACTCGATGCGCGCGGCGGCGGAGACCTTGGCGGCTTCGTTCTCCGACTTGGCCGCCACGAGATCGGCGATGTCCTGCTCGAGCTTGACGAGCTTATCCTGTTCGGTGAGCACCCCGACGTTGAACTGGGCGGCCTTGAGGGAGACAAGGCGTTCGCGATGGGCAGCGGTCTCGGCGACGATGTTGCGGACGTTCGCCTGGGCGGCGGTCAGGTCGGCCTTAGCCTTGGCCAGCGTGGCCTCGGCGGCGCGGAACGGAGCGGCGAGGTCCCTGACCTTGCCGACTTCGGTCTTGAAATAGGCGATCGCCTTGCGCTGGGCCGCGAGTGCCTTCTCGGCCTTGGCCTTATCGGCGGGAGTCTTCGCCTTGCCGACCATACCGCTCCAATAGGCGGCGGAACGATCCTGCTCGGCGAGCTTGGCCTCGAGCTCGGCCAGCTTCTTGGAGGCGGGCTCGCCGGCGTCCTTCACCTTGGCCAATGCGGCTTCGGCGGCGGGGACGGTGGCTTCGGCGGCCTTCACCGCGGCTTCGGCCGGAGCGAGCGCGGGGATAAGTTCGGCGAGGCGCTTTTCGGAAGCGGCAAGACGGTCGGCGAGCTTCGGCGGATTGCTGGAGACCTGGGTGACCTCGCGGCCGGATTCGCTTTCGAAGAAGCGGATTTCCCCAAGCCAGTTGCTGGAGACGAAGGCCTTGGAGTCATAGAGACCGACGACCTTGGCGACCTGGTCGGCCTGCTTGACACCCAGCGGGTGCGGTAAGCGCTTGCCGTCGATGGCCCACATGGCCGTGGTGCCGTCGGCGCCGCACGAAAGGAGGCGACCGTCGGGCAGGAAGGAGACGGACTGGACGTTACCGCCGTGGGCGGACCAGGAAGCGACCTGCTTGCCGGTCTTCATCTCCCAGGTGGTGATGCTGCCGTCGGCGGCGCAACTGGCCAGGATGTTGGAGTCGGCGCGCCAAGCGAGGTCGGTGACGCTGCCCTTGTGCTGGCCGAGGGGGTAGAATTCGCCGCCGTTGTCGGCCTCCCACACGAAGACGTTACCGTTACGGTCGGAAGTCGCGAGCAGGATGCCGTCCGGGCTGAAGTCCGTGCCGGTGATCCACTCGGTATGCTTGGCGATGACGTAGAGCTCCTCGCCCGTGGCGACGTCGTAGCACTTCACCTTCTTGGAGTTGGTGCCGAAGGCGATCTT
>JBILXR010000100.1:0-7125 GCA_044378215.1 Opitutales bacterium | reverse complement strand
CGAGCAAGACCAGCGGCACGCGGGCAAGGCGCAGCTGGCTCTGCCGACCTTGCCTGCTCGCCTCGATCGGCACGATCGCGAGGTCGATGACGCCTTCGCTGAGCCAGGTCTCGAACTGCACCTGATAGCCGGGCGTGAGGCTGAGCTGCAGCTTCGGGTGACGGGAACGGAGACGCTGGGTGACCGTCGGGATGTGCAGGCGCAGGACGAGCTCCGAGGCGCCCAGCCGCAGTTCGGGTCGGTCGGCATCGCGCAGCTGCGCCTCGAGGCCGTCGAGCCCCGCGAAAAAAGGCTCGATCTGCGCGAAGAGCTTCCGCCCCGGGGCGGTCAGGCGGAACGGAGTACGCTCAAAGAGCCGTACGCCGAGGTTCGACTCCAGCGCGAGCATCTGACCACTGACGGCCGGCTGCTGGATGCCGTAAGGGATATGCCGCACGGCGGAGCTGATCCCTTGGTGCTTCGCCACATAGTAGAACAACTCGAGGTGATGGACGTTCATGAACGGAGCGGAAGCCATGGTCACCGAACCCGGAGCCAAGGCAACCCCTGACCCGGCCGACCGATACCCCCTACCAGGTTTATCGATTAACGGTCCAGCCGCGGACTGGGATATCATCTCTGCCTGATGATCACTCCCTCGGTCGTCGTCCCAGAAACACTCAGAAGCCCTGCGCGATCCGTCCGGTGACGTCGGTCGAGGCGATCTGCGCGGGCAAGACGGCTCCAGCCGGCGCGATGAGCACCGGCCAGTCCAGCGGGTCCTCGGGGATACGGCCGTGCGAACCTTTCACGAGCGAGGCGTCCTGGGAGATGACCTTCATGAGCGCCTTGAAGCCGAGCTTCTTCTTCAACAGGAACCAAGCAATGCTGAGCAGCGGGAAACGGATCTTGGGGTCGATGAACAGTTCCACGGGGTCGTAACCCGGCTTGCGATGGATGTCCACGGTGCGCGCGAAGTCAGGCTCACCCTGGCCTTCTTCCCACCAGTAATAGGAGAACCAGCTGTGGTCGTCGGCGATGACGACGAAATCGCCGCTGCGCACGTGCCGGATGCCGACGGCGGCCTGGCCTTCGGCGTCGAGCACCTGCGCGACGCCGGGCGTGGCGAGCAGGACCTTGCGCACGGCTTCGCGGACCGACGGATCGAGCACGACGACGTGCGCGACCTGGTGGTCGACGACGGCGAAGGCCTTCGAATTGAAAGTGTCGAGCGTGAGGCTGCCGTCCTCGGGCTTGAGCTCGAGCCAGCCCTGCGCGCGCAGGACCTTGTTCAGCGGGACGGCGCGGTCGACGGCGGTGATGGCGTATTCGGAGACGATGAGGACCTCGACGCCGCGGGCTTCGAGGAATTCGGCAAGGTCACCGACGAGCTTATCGACGTCCCGGCGGGCCTGGTCGCTACGCGGGTCGTTCGGCCCGAAGCGCTGAAGGTCGTAGTCGAGGTGCGGCAGGTAGACCAGGCTGAGGTCCGGCTGTTCGTGCTCTTCGATCCAGCGGGCGGAGTCCGCGATCCACTGCGACGACGGCAGGCCGGCGCGCGGACCCCAGAAAGAATGGAACGGGAAGTCGCCGAGGTCGCGCTTGAGCAGTTCCTTGAAGCGCTGCGGGTAGCTCGCGATGTCGAAGATCTTACCGCCGTCGGCCTTATATACCGGGCGCGGCGTGACGGAGATGTCCGCCGCGGTGCCCATGTTGTACCACCAGAAAAGGTTCGCGACTTTGAGCTTGGGGTTCTTGGCGTGGAGTTCGTCCCAGACCTTCGGGGCGAGGACGACGCGGTTCGACTGCTTCCAGAACTGCACTTCGCTGAGCGTGCGGTCATACCAGCCGTTACCGACGATACCATGCGTACTCGGCTGCTTGCCGGTCAGGTAATCGGACTGCGCGGTGCAGGTGACGGCGGGGAACGCGGGGCGGACTTGGGCGACGCTGCCCTTGGCGGCGCGCGCGGCGAGACGCGGCATGACGCCGGAACGCAGGTCCCGGGCGGAGAGGCCGACGACGTTCAGGACCGCGCGGCGCATGGCTGCTGATCCCGCGCCCGCAGTTCGTCGGCGGCCTTGCGCACGACGGCGGCAGGCATCTCGTGGACTTGGGTGGACTTACCGATGGCGGTCGGCAGCACGAGCGTGAGCTGGCCGCCGAGGTGTTCGCGGAATTCTTCGAGGCCGGCCAGCATCGGCGCGCCGCCGTCGAGATGCATCTCGGGCGAATAGATCTTGAAGCCCAAGGCGACGAGCAGGTTGAGCGTACGTTCGGTCTCTTCCTGGCCGAACAGGCCTAGGTCGCGGGCGCAGAGCAGGTCGAGCGCCAGGCCGACGGCGACGGCCTCGCCGTGCGTCAGGCGATGCTGGGTCATCGACTCGAGCTTGTGCGCGGCCCAGTGGCCGAGGTCGAGCGGACGGGCGCTGCCGAGTTCGAAGGGGTCGCCATTACCGGCGATGTGCTTGGCGTGCAGCTCGGCGGAGCGACGGACGGCGCGGCCGATCGCGGGGATGTTGCCGGCGGCGAGCAGCGAGGCTTCCTTCTCGAGGTTGGCGAAGAAGACCGGGTCCTTGAGGAGCGATACCTTCACGGCTTCGACGAGTCCGTCGCGCAGGCCACGGGCGTCGAGCGAGGCGAGCAGCGCGAGGTCGTTGACCACGGCGGCGGGCACGGCGAAGGCGCCGGTGAAGTTCTTCTTGCCGAAGGTGTTGATGCCGTTCTTCACGCCTACGCCGGCGTCGCCCTGACCGAGGGTCGTGGTGGGCATGCGGACGAGACGCACGCCGCGGTGGGCGGTGGCGGCCGCGAAACCGACGGCGTCGAGGAAGGCGCCGCCGCCGATGGCGAGGACGTAGGAGTGGCGGCAGATCTTGTCGGCTTCGATCGCGGCGAGGGCGGCTTTGACGACGGCGGAGTCCTTCTTGGCGGCCTCACCGCCGGTGAGCACGAGCGGCTCCCGGGTGAAGTGCACGCCCATGGCCTTGCCGTAGGCGGCGACCTCAGCGGCGAAACCCGGACGGGACGACGCGAGGCCGGCGTCGACGATCGGGATGACCTTGGCCCCGGCGAACAGGTCGGCGAGGACCCGGTTACCCGACGCGAACGCACCTTCGGTGAAGAAGATACGATGGCGGTAGGTCACCGCGAATTCGAGGTCAAGGGAGTCGGACATGGCCCGGGGGAGCATTAATCAGAATGAGTGAGACGCCGGAGGACAAGCCCAGTTCCCGGAAAACCCGCCCCTCAGGCAAAAACCCTCGTTTCCTCAGGTCGACGGAATCTGCTTCCGCCAGCGCAGGACGAGCCGCATGGCGAAAGGAGCGGTGCCCAAGACGAGCAGGAGCAGGCAGCCGGCATCGAACAAAGCTTCGGGGTGCACGCCCTTGCGCTTCACGAGCAGCATCAGGCTGATGAAGCCCACGTAGCCGGTGGTCATCGCGTCGATCAACGGCATCGACGCCAGCCGATCGGCCACGCGGGCGCCGACGCCGGCCGGCAAACGGTGACGACGATTCGAGCGCAGGAGCCACCAGACATACACGCCGGACCACAGGAGCATCCACGGCCAGAAGAGTCCGACGGCGAAGAACAACGGCAGCGGTGCCACGAAGAGCAACCCTTCGACCCAGCGACCGGCGCCGCCACCGGTGGCCTCATGTCGCGCGACAAGCGTGATCGCAAACGTGAGGAGCCAGAGTCCGAACATGTGCGCGAGCATGATCCAGTCGGCGTCGCCCATCGGGACCGGCAGCAGGAAGAGGCGCTCGCCGGCGACGAGGAAGCCGAGCGGCGGGAGGAGCGCGCGACAAAGTCCCATGACGGCCGGCGCCCAGCTCACGCCCTTATGCCAGCGATCGTAGATGAGCACGCAGAGCGCGAGCAGTAGCGCGACGACCGCCACGGTCTTACGTAACGGCGCGGGCGCGGCGACGATGGTGAGAATGAAACCGAGGGCGAGCGCGCCCCAGCCGGCCCGGAGCGCGTCGCCGACGGCAATGAGGCCCGCAGGGATCGGGCGCGTCGAGCGACGCTCGGCGTCCCAGCGCGCATCGAAAGCGTCGTTAAGGATCATGCCGCCGACGTAAGTCAGCGAGACCCCGAGCAGGAGGAACAGCAGGCTGCCCCAGCCGAGCGGATCGGGCGGCTGGCCGGCGTATTCGGAGCCGGGCGGGCGGAGGCGCAGGCCTTGGGCGAGGAGCCAGCCGGCGAGGACGTTGCTCCAGACCGTCGGCAGGTTCGAGCCACGGGTGAGGATCAGCCAGCCGCGCAGCTTCGGGCTCATCTCAGAGGGGCTTCACGCCGCGCTGCGCGAGCTCGGCGAGCGTCCAGCGATATTCCTCGGCGATCATGTCGGCGACGTCGGCCGCGCGGACCTCGGGCGGCAGGACTTCCCAGGTGTAGGTCTCGATCTCGAGCTCGCGGCAGGCGCCCGGCGCCTTCGCGATGACGTCGAGCGCGGCCCGGAGGTGGTCGTTCGTCGTGGAGAGTTCGTCGGATAGACGGTCGGCGTTGACCGGCACGTGGAAGTGCACGCGGAGTTCTTCGAGCGCGCGGAGCTGGTCGATCGCCGCCATGGCGAGCGGGATGTCCTTGAAGCGCACGATCGAACCATCCTTGGCCCGGCCCATGGTCTGGTGCAGGTAAGTCGGCTCATGCATCTTCGCGAGGCGCGCGAGGGCGACCTCGGTGGGCTTGAGCTTGAGCGCGGAGCTGAGGTGGAACTTGAGCACCGGGGCACCGCCGGCGTTGAGGCGCGCGATGGCCTCATGGGCTTCCTCGTACTGCAACGCGAAGTGACAGGTGTCGTAGGCGATGCCGAGGTGCGCGTCGACGAGTCCCTTGGCGGGCTCTTCGGCGCGGAGCTGTTCGAAGAGACGCAGCGCTTCCGGCGTATTCTCAGCATGGCCAATCGGCTCGGGTTCGAGCGCGAGGCGCAGATGCGTGCCGGTGCGGTCGCGTAGGCGGGCGAGATGTTCGGCGCACGCGAGCAGGTTACGGCGCATGACCTTGAGTTCGTCCGGCGTGCGACCGAAACCCTTGAAGGATCCCGGTAGCGTGCTGACGGTGCCGATCTTGTCGGGAGGACCGAACGCCGCGAGCAGGTCGAAGAGGCGGTTGGTGTATTCGAGGCGAGGGGCCTCGCACCAATCCGGCGCGAAGACGTTGTCCTTCACCGCCTGGCCGTGGAAAGGGCCGAACGGGAAGCCGTTGATGCCGGCGACGACGCAGTTCTCCTTGTCGAGCCAGGCGCGGAAGGCCGCGAGCGTGGCGGGCACGGCGAGCTCCTTCGCGGCGAGGTCACCGAGGCGCAGGCCGAGGACGTAAGTCTTGCCGGGCGAGACGCGGTCACGCACGCGGAGGGCGTGGTCGCGCAGGCCGGCGAACGTCTCGGCCCACCCTTCGCCGCGGTGGACGTTGGTGCAGTAGGCGAGGGAAAGTCCGGACGTCAGCTTCACGCGATCAGGCCTGGGCGGCGGGGTCCTTGAAGCGCGGCGACTGCGAAAGGAACTTCACCGGGTTACCGTAGACCAGGCGGTCGATGGCGGCGGCGGAGTGGCCGCGGCGACGCATCTCCTGCGCGGCCTTGGGCACGGAGAGCGGGTCGCTGTGACCCCAATCGCACGCGCTGTTGAGCCAGACGCGCTGGGCGGAGACGGATTCGATCATGTCGACCGCGCGCACGGGCGTGGACTTCGATTCGGGATAGAGCGTGATGCCGGCCCAGAAACCCTGGTCGAGGACTTCGTGGATCGTGTGCTCCTCGACGTGGTCGATGATCACGCGCTCGGGCTTCACGACGCCGTTGGCCTTGAGGCAATCCATGATCAGGCGCGTGCCCTTGCGCTTGTCCTCGAGGTGCGGCGTATGCACGAGGATCATCTGGTCATACTGCACCGCGAGGGCGATGTGCTGCTCGAGCACCTTCATCTCATTGCGCGTGTTCTTGTTCAGGCCGATCTCGCCGATGCCGAGCACCGTCGGGGCCTTGAGGAATTCCGGGATCAGCGCGAGGACGTCGGCGGCGAGCGCCATGTCCTCGGACTCCTTGGGGTTGATGCACAGCCAGGAGTAGTGCGGCATACCATACTTGGCGGCGCGCTTAGGCTCATGCTGCGTCAGCTGACAGAAGTAGTCGTAGAAACCATCGGCGGACTTGCGGTCGAAGCCGGCCCAGAAGGCGGGCTCGCAGATCGCGGCGCAGCCGGCGAGGGCCATGGCCTGATAGTCGTCGGTGGTGCGGCTCACCATGTGGCCGTGCGGTTCGATGTAACGCATGGTCGGCTTACTTCAGGCCGGGCCAGACGCCCGAGGCGGCCTTGGTGTCGGCCTTTTCGATCGGGGCGACGGACGGGTCGCTCCAGAGGTTCAGGATGCGGGCGACGCGGCCTTCGTCCTTCTCGAGCAGAAGCGGGAGGGCGGCGCGGAGACCCCGGACGCGGTGGTCTTCGCCCCCGGCGGCGCGGTCGAGGCGGTCGAGGAAGGCCGCCAGGTCGAGCAGCTTATACCGGGCGTCCATGAAATGCAGGTCGGCCACCTGCTCGCGGGTGCGGGCGGGGGCGCCGGGATGGGGTTGGGGGGTCGACATGGGGAAGGCACGCCTGCGCGCGCTTGGGTAAGACACCAAAGTGCGGCAGAGGTCCCCGCTGGTCAAGCCACCCCGCCCGCCGGCGGACGCCGGCTTACTTCTTGTCCGGGGCTTCCTTGGCTTCCTTCTCGTACTCGGCCGCGGTCCACGGGGTCTTGCGATCGGCGTACTTCTTCTTGGTCGCGGCGACTTCGGCTTCGGTCACGTTCGGACCCGCGTTACCCCAGCTGTTGTTGACGTAATTGACGACGTCGGCGATGTCCTTGTCGGACAGGCCGGCGACCGGGGGCATCATGCTGTTATAAGTCATGCCCTTGACGGTGATCGGACCCTGCATGCCGTTGATGATATTGCGGACAGCGATCGAGGCGTCCTTGGCGACCCACTCCGAACCTGCGAGGGGCGGGAAGACGGGGGGCAGGCCCATGCCGGTCGGCTGGTGACAGGCGATGCAGGTGCGGGAGTAGACGGCCTGGCCGCGCTTGATGGAGTCGGCGTCAGGGGCGGCCACGGCGGCGGCGGCGAAGAAGACCAGGGCGAGGGACTTGAGGGAG
>JBILXR010000099.1:0-7132 GCA_044378215.1 Opitutales bacterium | reverse complement strand
TGGAGCCCGAGGCGGACGCCTTTTTCCCGGACTGGACGGGGCGCTTCGACGCCGGGGAGGTCATCGCCCGGCACCCCACCTGTGAGATGCGCCGACACCGGCCCCTCTAAGGTATTGACTGATTTCAGTCATAATTAAGGGATCGGGGCCGCCCGGGGGCTTATGACCCCCATAAAGTGGCAAAAAAGGGCGTTTAGGGGCGTTTTCTCCTTTCCAATGCCCACCCCCACCCTACCTTCCGCCACATGCCGGACGGCCTGTTTATTTTCTTCGCTGCCCTGACTCTCGGGGCGGCCCTTCTCTTGGTCCTCAGCCGCAATGCGGTGACCTCAGCCATGGGGATGATCCTCGCCTTGGTCGGGGTGGCCGCGGACTTCTTCCTCCTCGACGCCTACTTCCTCGGCGTGCTGCAGGTCCTCGTCTACGCCGGCGCCGTCATGGTGCTGTTCCTCTTCATCATCATGCTGCTGGATACCGAGGACGCGCAGGGTGCGTATCCTTGGAAGACCGCCGCGCTCGGCCTAGCCGTCTTCTTCCTCCTCGCCGCCTCCGTCGTCTGGCTCTTCCACTGGTCGGGCGCCGTCTCGACCGTCAAGGCCGGCGCCACGCCGCCCGAGCTGTCGACGAACCCCGCCGAATTCGTCACCGCCGCCAAGGCGTTCGGACGCCTCCTCTACTCCAAGTATCTCCTCCCGCTGGAAATCGCCGGGTTCCTGCTCCTCGTCGCCCTCGTCGGCGTCGTGTCGCTGAGCAAGGACAACCCCGAGAACCAAGCCTGAGAACAACGCCATGGAAAACACCGCCCTCGCGCATCACCTTCTCCTGGCCGGACTGCTGTTCGTGCTCGGCCTCACCGGCGTCCTCGTACGCCGCAACCTGCTCGTCGTATACATGTGCCTCGAGCTCATGCTCGCCGCCGCCACGCTCGCGCTCGTGGCCTTCTCGCGTTTCAACCGCACCATGGACGGCGCGGTCCTCGTCTTCTTCGTCATCACCGTCGCGGCCGCCGAGGTCGCCGTAGGCCTCGCGCTGATCGTGGCCCTGTTCCGCAAGCGCGGCACCGTGCAGTCCGACGCGCTCACCACCCTCCGCGACTAAGCCTTTTCCGATGTCCCCCGACTTTTCGTCCCTGGTCCACTGGATCCTGTTCCTGCCGCTGGGAGCCGCCGCGTTCTCCGCGCTGTTCCTGCGCCGCGCGGGCGGTTTCGCCGCCTGGTTCTCCACCGCCGCGGCCTTCGGCATCGCCGGCCTCTCGATGTATCTCCTCGCCCAGGGAGCCGACGTGCGCTGGCACGTCGAACTCGCCAAGTTCGGCGGCGTGAGCCTCGGTTTCGGCTACCTCCTCGACGCCAACGCGCGCCTGATGCTCTTCGTGGTCTCGTTCGTCGCCGCGTGGATCCACCTCTTCTCCGTCGGGTACATGCAGGAAGACGCGGCCCGCGGCCGGTTCTTCGGCGGTCTCTCGATCTTCATGTTCTCCATCCTGGGCATCGTCGTCGCCGACAACCTGCTCATGACTTTCATCTTTTGGGAACTCGTGGGCTTCAGCTCGTACATGCTGATCGCGCACTACTTCGACAAGGACTTCGCCGCCGCCGCCTCGAAGAAGGCGTTCATCGTCAACCGCGTCGGCGACCTCGGCTTCATCCTCGGCATCGCCATGTGCCTCTCGCTCTACGGCACGCTGGACTTCGCCGCGCTCAAGGACCACGCCGCCGCAGCCAAGACCATCCCCGTCGCCGTCGGCGCCCTGCTCATGTGCGGCTTCCTCGGCAAGTCCGCCCAGTTCCCCCTGCACGTCTGGCTCACCGACGCGATGGCCGGCCCGACGCCGGTCTCCGCGCTCATCCACGCCGCGACGATGGTGGCCGCGGGCGTCTACTTCATGGCCCGCGTGAGCTTCCTGCTCGCCCCGGAGGTCCTGCAGTTCATCGCGATCTCCGGCGCCGGCATGGCCGCGCTCGCCGGCCTCTGCGCCCTCGCCCAGACGGACATCAAGAAGTCCCTCGCCTACTCGACCCTCGCGCACCTCGGGATCATGGGCTGCGCGCTCGGCCTCGGCCACCCGGAGCTCGCGCTCATGCATATGGCCATGCACGCGTTCTTCAAGGCCACGCTGTTCCTCGGCGCCGGCTCCGTCATCCACGGCTGCCACCACGAGCAGGACATGCTCAAGATGGGCGGCCTGCTGAAGAAGATGCCGCTCACCGCCGCGACGTTCATCGCCGCGACGCTCTCGAACTGCGCCGTGCCCTTCCTCGCCGGTTGGTATTCCAAGGACGCGATCATCGAGGCCGCCTGGCATGACGGCCACCTCGCGATCTTCGCGTTCCTGTCCCTCGCCGCGCTCGCGACCTGCCTCTACAGCGGCCGCATGATCCGCCTCGTCTTCCTCGGCGAAGCCAACTCTGAAGCAGCCTCCCACGCGCACGAGTCGCCGTGGACGATGACCCTGCCCCTGGTGGTGCTCGGCCTAGTCTACTCCGTCGCCGGCGGTTTCTTCGCCTCGACCCTCCTGCCGGCCAGTTCGCTCCAGCCGATCAAGTCCGCCCTCGACGCGATCGCCTTCCACCTCACCGCGCCCTCGACGATCGTCGGCCTCGTCTCGCTCGTCCTCGGCTTCCTCGGCGCCCTGAAGTTCTACGGCTCCGTCCGCGGCGCCGACGCCCTCCAGGTCGTCTCGCCCCGCACCTACCATCTCCTCGAACACCGCTGGATGGACGGCGTGTACCGCTGGTACGTCGACGCCGTGCAGCGTCGCGTCGCCGAGTTCATCGCCTTCCTCGACCTCCTGCTGATCAACGGCGTCGCCGTGCGCTGGATCGGCGGCGGCGTCCCCGCGGTCCTGGGCTACCTCACCGGCCGTTCCTTCCACCGCGGCCAGACGCGCGCCTACGCGCTCTGGATCGTGATCGGTTCCCTCTTCCTGGTCTGGTTCCTCATCGCCCGCTGATTTCATGGACACTTTCCCTGCCTCGCTCCTCGCTCTCGCCGTCACGGCCCCGATCCTCGTCGGTCTGATCCTGCTCGCCGGCCGCGACCTCCCCCGCAGCTTCACCTCGGGCTTCGCCTTCGGCGGCTTCGCCATCCCGGCCGTGCTCGCACCCTGGCTGCTCGTCCTCTGGACCGACCCGGCCACCGCGCCGCAGCAGTTCCAGTCCGTCGGCTTCTGGGGCTTCGGCTTCGGGCTGAACGGCCTCGGCGCGCCGCTCCTCGCGATGACTTCGCTCGTCGGCTTCGCCGCGGGCGTGAAGGCCCTCAATCAGGAAGTCGAAGGGCGCAACACGTACCTCGGCCTCATCCTGTTCATGCTCGGCGGCACGCTCGGCGTGTTCGGCACCAACCACCTCGTAGGTTTCTACTTCTTCCACGAGTTCGCGCTCATCCCGACGTTCATCCTCACGCTCTTCTGGGGCGGCGAAGGCCGTCGGCCGGCCGCCATGCAGATGGCGATCTTCCTCACCGCCGGCGCCATGGCTTCCCTCGCGGGCATCCTCATCGCCGTCGACGCCGCCGGCGTCGAGTACGGCGCGGCCACGTTCGAGAACGTCGCCCTCGGCCTACAGAACGCGCCGCACATTCCGGCCGCCGTCGGCGCGCTGGTGCTCTTCGGCCTCGGCACGCTCGCCTCGCTCTTCCCGTTCCATTCCTGGGCCGCCCCCGGCTACTCCGCCGCGCCGACTCCGGTCTCGATGCTCCACGCCGGCGCCCTCAAGAAGTTCGGCCTCTACGGCATCATCCTGCTCGGCCTGAGCAGCCTCGACATCGCCGGCGGCTCGCTCGGCACCTGGTTCCTCTGGTTCGCCGTGGCGAACGTCCTGCTCGTCGGCCTCATCTGCCTCGCGCAGCGCGACCTCAAGCAGCTCCTCTCCTGGAGCTCCGTCGCTCACATGGGTCCGATCTTCCTCGGCATCTGGGTCTGCGGCGTGACCGGCCAGGCCGACGGCCTCGACGCCGCCGCCTTCCTGATGGTCGCGCACGGCCTCTCCTGCGCCGCGCTCTTCCTCCTCGCCAACGCCGTACGCGCCCGCGCCGGCACCTACCGTCTCGACGAACTCGGCGGCCTCGCCGCGCGCACGCCGGTCCTCGCCGCGTTCTTCGTCGCCGCGACCATGGCGTCCATCGGCCTCCCCGGCTTCGGCAACTTCTGGGGCGAAGTCGGCGTCTTCCTCGCCCTGCGCGCCCAGCCTCTGTGGCTGCAGGCCATCGTCGCCTCCACTGTCGTGATCTCGGCCGTCTACGCGCTCCGCGCGGTGGCCGCCACGTTCTTCGGTCCCGCCTCCGAAGCGCTCGAGAAGCGCTGGGCCGTGGCTCCCTTCGGCGACCTCGGCTGGGCCGAACGCGCCGCCGCCGCCGTGCTGCTCGGCGCTTCGCTGACGATCGGCTTCGTGCCCTCGCTCGTGACGAAGTCCGTCAACCCCGTCGCCGCCGGCGTCACGACCTACTCGCAGCACAACACCAAGGCTCCGGCCAAGGCCGCCAAGCCCGCCGCCGCCGCTCCTGCCCAACGCTAAGCTTTTCGTCCGATGATTTCCTTCCTCGCCGCCGTCGACCCGGCCTTCAAGGCCCTGGCCCCCCGCTCGGCCGACTGGCTCACCATCCTGCCCGAGCTCGCCGTCGCCGGCCTCTCGCTGCTCTGCCTCCTGCAGGCGATGCTGCTGCCGAAGTCTCTGAGCGCCCTGATCCCCGTCACCGCCCGCACCGGCCTGGTCCTCGTGGCCCTGATGAGCCTCGTCGCCGGTCCGTGGACGCAGGCGGCCGACGTCGAGTCGTTCGCCGGCCTGCTCCGCCAGAACCTCCCGACCGACGGTGTGCGCGCCGTCTTCCTGCTCTCGGCCTTGCTGACGAGTTTCCTCGCCGAACGCTTCCTGCGCGAACGCGACGCCGCCGTGGCCGACTACCATCACGTGCTGCTCGTCGTGACCGCCGCGTTCATGCTGCTCGTCCAGTCGAACCACTTCGTCACGTTCTTCCTCGCCCTCGAGACGGCCGCCGTCGGCCTCTACGTCCTCGTGGGCTACCTGCGCCGCAGCGCCGCATCGCTCGAAGCCGGCGTGAAGTATCTCGTCGCGGGCGGTCTCAGCTCCGCCCTGCTCCTGATGGGCATCGTCCTCGTGTACGGCGCGCTTGGCGCGGTCCCCGGCGTGACCGACTCGCTCCACTTCACGCAGATCGGCAAGGCCCTCGCCGCGCAGTCCGCCGCGGGCGCGGTCTCGCCGCTCACCCTCGCGGGCATGGCCCTCATCCTCGGCGGCGTCGCCTTCAAGCTCGGCGCCTTCCCCTTCCACGCCTGGATCCCGGACGTCTACCAAGGAGCTCCGACCCCGACGACCGCGTTCCTCGGCACGGCCTCCAAGGCCGCCGGCGCGTTCACGCTGCTCATCCTCGCCACCGGCCCGTTCGCCCCGCTCGCCGTCAAGGTCGCCCCGCTCCTCGCGGTCGGCGCCGTGCTCACCCTGCTCGCCGGTAACCTCGGCGCGCTGGCCACGACCGACGTGAAACGCACGCTGGCCCTCTCGGGCGTCTCGCACGCCGGCTTCATCCTCGCCGCAGTCACCGCCGCCCTCGTCCTCCCGGGCGTCGACGCCTTCGGCTACGACGTCGAGCAGGTCGTCGTCCTCTACCTCCTCGCCTACGTCGTCGGCACGTTCCTCACCGCCCAAGCGCTCGTCGCCCTGCCGGCGCTCGAAGACCACCGCCGTCCGCAGCTCGCGCTCCGCGGCCTCCTGCGTCGCTCCCCGCTGCTCGGCGGCGCCCTCGGCTTCGGCATCGGCTCGCTCGCCGGCATCCCGCCCTCCGTCGGTTTCATCGCGAAGCTGCTGGTCCTCGCCCTGCTCGTGGCCGCCAAACTCTGGTGGGTCCTCGGCGCCGCCCTCATCGGCGTCGCGATCAGCATCCATTACTACTTCTCCATCCTGCGCGAGGCGGTCGTGCGCCCGACGGAGGACGACGAAGAACTGGCCCCGCTCGAACTGCCGCTCGGCACGCGCGTCCTCGTGTTCGTGCTCGCCGCGGCTTCGCTGCTCGGCGGCCTGTTCATGCTCGCCGGCCGCTAACGCCCCTTCCCACGTCCGCGCGGGTGGTGGCGGCGGTGCGCGGCGGACAACGCCGTCCGGTCGACCGACGTATAGATCTGCGTCGTGGCGATGTCGGCATGGCCGAGCATCTCTTGGATCGAACGCAGGTCGGCGCCGCCTTCTAAGAGGTGCGTCGCGAAGGCATGACGTAGGAGGTGCGGCTTGACCGGGACCGAGACGCCGGCGCGTTGCGCCGCCTGCTTCACGCCCAGCCAGAAGGTCTTACGAGAGATCGCGACACCGCGGGCGCTGAGGAAGAGTGCGCTGCCGGTCTTCGGTCGCACGAGTTTCGGCCGGCCGGCTTGGAGGTAGGCCTGGAGCGCGAGGAGCGCCGTCTCGCCGACCGGGACGACGCGGTCCTTGGAACCCTTGCCCGTGACGCGCACGAGGGCCGACTCCGCATCGACGGCCTGGATCTCGAGCGAGCAGAGTTCGGAGATACGCAGGCCGGAGCCGTACATCAGTTCCAACATCGCGCGGTCGCGCAGGCCTTGCGGCGTGGCCGTGTCGGGCGCCGAGACCACCTTGGCGGCTTCCTCCGCGCTGATCATCCCGGGGAGTTTGCGGCGAAGCTTCGGCCCACGGGCGAGTTCGGTGAAGTCATCTCGCCGCAATCCGCTGCGGACGAGGTGGGCCGAGAAGGAGCGAACCGCCGAGAGCCGGCGGGCCAGTGAGGCGGCCGCGTGGCCCTTGCGGTCGAGGGCGCGTGTCCAGGAGTCGACGTCGGCCAACGAGACCTCCGTCCAGTTCGTCCGGCCGGCCCGGCCGCAGTGGGCGGCGAAGCGGACGAGGTCGGACTCATAAGCCTCGGTCGTAAGCTTCGCCGCGCCGCGTTCCAGCGCGAGGTGCGCCAGGAAGGCGTCCACCGCCTCCCGGAGGTCGGGCGGGACCGTCTCACGGCGGACTCGGGGCGGCTTCGGCATGCGTCATCAGTATTGCCCCGCCCCTCGGGGAGTCCATAAGGATTGAGCATGTCCAGCCAGCGTGAGCGCGCCATGAAGCCGACCGACCTCCGGGGGATCCTCCGGTATGTCCCGATGTTCCGCGACCACGTC
>JBILXR010000006.1:0-25604 GCA_044378215.1 Opitutales bacterium | reverse complement strand
ATCGCGCAGAAGCCCGAATTCGAGAAGCTCCACGCCGAGGCCCTCGAGCGCGTCAAGCGCTACAAGGACGCCGCCGTCGCCGCCGACCAGAAGTCGGTCTCCTACTTCCAGGCTCTGCGTGACATCGGCGAAGGCCGCGGTCGCGCCGCCCCGGTCGACTTCCGTCCGTTCTTCTTCACCGAAGCCCAGATCGTCAGCGAGCCCGACCAGGCCAAGCGTAACGGCATCGTGCTGAAGCAGCTGCTCGTCGGCTCCCAAGGCCGCCTCAAGCTAGGCCTCGACCTGCAGGGCGGGGTGTCCTTCACGCTCAAGGTCGACCCGACCGGCGCCGAATCCGGCGAGAAGACCGCCGGCGACAAGTCGAGCGTCTCCCACGCCGACATGGTGAACCAGGCCCTCCAGGTCATGGAGCAGCGCGTCAACCAGTTCGGCGTCGCCGAACCCGTCCTCCGTCCCGTGGGCGATCTCTCTCTCGAGATCCAGCTGCCCGGTGAAGACGCCGCCAACAACCCGGACGTCATCGATTCGCTGAAGAAACCGGCCAAGCTCGAGTTCCGCCAGGTGCACCGCACCGAACGTCCGACCGAGACCGAGCGCGAGCACTCCCTCCGTTCCTTGCCCGTCGACCCGATGCTGGGCTCCGCCTCGGCCATCTCGACCTACGAGGTGCTGACCATCCGCGATATCGACAGTAAGACCAGCGAAGTCCGCGTCACGCGTTACTTCGTGCGCAAGGCCGCCGACGCCACCGGCAAGATCATCAAGTCCGCCTCGGGTCGCTCTGATGACGGCATCTCCTTCTACGTGGACATGAAGTTCACCGACGAAGGCTCCAAGAAGTTCGGTGACCTCACCGCCAAGATCGCCGAAGGCAACAGCCGATCCGTCGGCCAGCTCGCCATCGTCCTCGACGGCAAACTGCAGTCCGCCCCGACCGTCCGCGAGGCCATCCGCAGCTCCGGCGCCACCATCACGGGCTCCTTCTCCCGCGAAGAGGCCGTCGACCTCGCTAACGTCCTTAACAACCCGCTCGAGTTCCCGCTGATCATCCAGGACGTCACCTCGGTCGGTCCCTCGCTCGCGAAGGACGCCCAGGGTAAGTCCGTCGTGGCCTCGCTGGTCGCCGTCGGCCTCGTCATCTTCTTCATGGTCGGGTTCTACGTCTGGGGCGGCTTCATCGCCATCCTGGGCATGATCCTCAACCTGCTGATGATCCTCGGCGCCATGGCCTACTTCGGCGCGACCATCACGCTCCCCGGTGTCGCCGCCTTGGTGCTCACCCTCGGCATGGCCGTCGACGCGAATATCCTGATCTTCGAGCGCGTGCGCGAAGAGGCCGCCCTCGGCAAGGACCGCTCGGTCGCCCTCCGCGAAGGCTACGCCCGCGCGACTTGGACCATCATCGACGCCAACCTCACGACCCTCCTCACGGCCTTGATCCTCGTTTTCATGGGCTCCGGTCCCATCCGTGGTTTCGGCATCACCCTGACCATCGGTATCTTCACGACCGTGTTCACGTCCCTCGTGACCTGCCGCGGCCTCCAGGAACTCGCCCTCTCCCGCGGCGTGATGACGCGTGTCTTCGGCCTGCCGGTCTTCCGCCCGACGCTCGACATCCCGTTCCTCAAGTTCGCCCGCCTGGCCTTCATCGCCTCCTGGCTGATCATCGGCCTCGGCCTCACCCAGCTCGCCATCAAGGGCAAGGAAGCCTTCGGTAAGGACTTCCGCGGCGGTGAATCCGCCCTCGTCGCGCTGGCTCCCGGCGCCGCCGTCGACACCGGCAAGATCGCCGCGCTCGCCGCTTCCATCGGCCTCGCGGACACCACCGTCACCGTCCAGACTCCGGTCGGCGGCGGCGAACCGACCCTCCGTATCGAGACCGAACTCACCAAGGACAAGTCCAAGGGAGAGTTCGCCAACGTCGCGGCCATCGTCGGAGCCATCCAGGCGAAGAATCCGGAAATCCTCAAGGACCGGTCCGCTTCGGTCGATAAGCTGATGCTTTCCAAGGAGGCCATCGGCGGCTCCGTCAGTTCGGAACTGCGCTCCAACGCGGTCTGGTCGGTCATCCTGGCGCTCCTAGGCATCGGCATCTACGTGGCCCTGCGTTTCGAGACCGGCTTCGGCGTCGCCGCCATGGTCGCCACGCTGCACGACGTGCTGCTGACGATCGCGCTGTTCGTCGCCTTCGGCGGCCAGTTCAACGCGACGCTCATCGCGGCGATCCTGCTGATCATCGGCTACTCCATCAACGACACCATCGTCGTCTTTGACCGGATCCGCGAGGAACTCCAGGCCAACCCCGGCCGCGAGCTCCGCGACGTGATCCACTTCGCCATCAACCGCACGCTCTCCCGTACGACGCTCACCGCGGCCACGGTCTTCCTCTGCGCCGTCGCCCTCTGGGCCTTCGGCGCCGGCGACGTCCGTCTCTACGGCGAGATCTTCATCTACGGCGTGCTGACCGGAACCTTCTCTTCGATCTTCATCGCGAGCCCCGTCTTCTACTGGTGGCACAAGGGCGATCGTAAGGGCGTAGATGCCGCGGAACTCCCGCGCACCTACTCCTGGGAGGCGGGCTCCGACAAGGACGCCTAAGGCGCCCTATTCCTATGGCCGCCTGGTCTCACCGGGCCGCGGACGCCGGGCTTGCCCGTCGCATCGCGGCTTCGCTGGGGGTTAGCGAACCCCTGGCCGCCGTCCTCGCCCGTTCCTTCCCGGACGAGGCCGAGGCGGAGCGTCATCTCCGCCCGCAGCTCGCCCACGTCTCCGACCCGTTCGCGGTCGGCGGCCTGCGCGAAGCCGCCGAGCGTCTCGTCGCCGCCGCCGCCAAGGGTGAGCGCATCGCCATCCTCGGCGACTACGACGTCGACGGCGTCTCGAGCACCGCGATGCTCGTCCACTTCCTCCGCCGCCTCGGCGCCCAGCCGGAGTATTTCGTCCCGCGCCGTCTGGAGGAGGGTTACGGTCTCTCGATGGCTGCGCTGGAACGCGTGCTTGCCGAAGCGAAGCCGCAGCTCTTCATCGCGCTCGACTGCGGGACGAATTCCAAGCCCGAGGTCGAACGCCTCCGCGCCGAAGGCGTCGACGTCATCGTGGTCGACCACCACGTCGCCAAGGAATCCCGCGTCTCGTGCACGCTCGTCAATCCGCGCGTCAACGACGCCGAGGACGCCCCGTGGCAGACCCTTTGCACCGCCGGATTGGTCTTCAAGCTGGTCCATGGCGTGCTGAAGGTCCTGCGCCTCGCCGGCGACGAACGCGGCACATCCATCGCGGTGAAGGACTACCTCGATCTGGCGGCCCTCGGCACCATCGCCGACCTGGTCCCACTCCGCACCGAGAACCGCATCCTCGCGGCCCACGGTCTCAAAGCCCTCGGCGAAGCCCGCCGTCAGGGTCTGCGCGCCCTCATCGCCGTCAGCGGCATGGAGCCCGGAGGCGTGCTGTCTTCGGTCGATGTCTCTTATCGTATCGGCCCCCGCATCAATGCGAGCGGCCGCCTGGCTGACGCTTCGTTGCCTCTCCGTCTCCTGCTTTCCGACGATCCGGCCGACTGCCTGCGCGACGCCGCGCAGCTCGACGCCATCAACCGCGAGCGCCAGGAGATCGACAAGAAGGTCACCGAAGAAGCCATGGCCCAGGCCAAGGCGATGGGCGATCTCGCCGGCTATGTCGTCCATGGCGACTGGCACCCGGGGGTCGTCGGGATCGCCGCGGGCAAGATCTGCCGTGCGCTGGACCGTCCGGTCATCGTCCTCGGCAAGGAAGGGGAGAGCGCCAAGGGTTCCGGCCGCAGCGTGCCGGGCACCAATCTCGTCGAAGCCCTCGGCGCCTGCGCCGACCTGCTCAAGACCTACGGCGGACACCCCATGGCCGTCGGCGTCTCGCTCGACGTCGCTTCAGTCGAGGCCTTCCGCGCCCGCTTCAATGAAGCCATTCAAGCCCAGCGCCTGGCCGGAGCCGTGCAGGCGGACGGACGTGACATCGATATTGCGCATTGGATCCGTCCGGCGGACGTCACCGATCAGCTGCTCGACGACCTCGACTTGCTGCAGCCTTACGGCGAAGGGAACGCCGAACCGGTCTTCGGCTTCAAAGGCTTCGTCTTCGACCGTCCGCCGTCGCCCTTCGGCGAAGGTAATTTCCGCCACCAGGTCCCGCTTAGCGGCGGCCGTCGCCTGAACTTCGTGGCCTGGCGTATGGCCGACCGCATCCCCGAGCTCGGCAAGCCGGTCGAGATGGCGATCAAGCTCCAGTGGAACCGTTGGCAAGGACGCCGGACCCCGCAGGCCGAAATCCTTGACTGGCGTTACGGTTCCTGACGATCAGCGCTTTGCTTAAGTCCCCTTGTCTTAGTTTCCAGGGTTACGTGTTTGCCAGTACTTTGCAGCCTTTGGCCATGGATATGGAACTGTCGAACGAACCTTAGTGGGTGGTCCGGCTTCGTGCTGCGCGAAGCTGAGAGACTGATGAAAGACCAGAATGGGCGCTGGTTCCGTGATGCCTGTTTATTTCTTGGCTTTCTGCACTCTAATATGCGCATCATGAGGCGAGTCGCCGCCCACGACCGTCGTCGTATCTTCCACGGGTTGTAACCTTATCAAACCTGAGCCTTTCTCTCCTGGGAGGATGAATAGTAAAGTCCGCCGATCGGTCGCGTGGAAGAAATGTAACTGGTAGGCTAGTCGACGCACCTGATCTTCCTCGGAGTAGACTGGGGTGTCGAAGTAGCGTCCAGCCGGTACGCTGGGACGAACCACGCTGGTGCCTTTCGGCGGAATCCGAATGGCCTTCTCCCCGTCGCCGAGAGTCACTGTGAAGTCGCAAAGATTCAGGAACCGGAGCGATCCGGCGGGGAATCTCTGGTTGTCGTCTTCGATGCTTGAGATGCCGTTTCGGTCAGGTTCTGGCTTGACCAGCAGGATCAACCGGCGCGGACCTTGGCCGGCATGTAGGTCCAGCCAGGCGACGACTGGTCCCGGAGCTGGTAAGGACGCCTTATGCCCCCTTGGTTGTATGGTCGGTTCGGTTAGGGGCTCGGCCCCTGAGGGAAGCCTGATCAATCGTAGGCGGGCATCCCCAGAGTAATGCAGGCGTGGCCCGAGGAAATCAGCGGAAAGGGTGACGGGCTTCGCTTGGCGTCCATCCCAGAGCGCGAGATCCTCGATGTCGCCGGCCAGGGAGATCAACTGAATGGAAACCTCGATAGGGGGACGGGACTCCTCGGCTAGGCTGCAGGACGCCAGCAGCATCCCGATAATTAGAGATAGTTTAGTTTTCATTGGTTTTGAGCCAACGATAGGAAACCACCTTGAACTTGCGGCCTAATAGCTTGTTTGTGAGGCGTAGGTCGTCGTAGGTGGTTTCGGCCGGATCAAGGTCGTCGACGAAGCCCGGCTGGCGCTGGACGACTGCCTCGATAATGCAGGCTGCGCGATTCCCGTCATCGCTGAGGGCCTCGCCGTAAGCCCGTATAGTGAAGGTGTCCGAGCGCGTCGCGAGCGAGGCGCCGAGCGATTGCAGCAGGTCCACCTGCAAGAGATTTCCAGGCGTACCCATCGCGACGTGCGTGCGGTTGGCGCCGCCTTGCTCCATTGCCTCTATGTTCCGGGGGAAGGGGAAGGTCAGGCCCGCCGGCGGAATAAGTTTCGTCGCGTCGAACATCCCGAGGGTATATCGGTTCGTCAGACGGTCGGTGAGCGCCGCCCCGGGCGGACCGCCAACCGTTGGATTATCGGCCCGGAAGATCGCCGCTTGAAGCGCCCCGCAGCGTGTCGCCCATGCGTTCGAGGCCCCTGGAGTCAGGAAGCGATTGATGAATTCAGCGAGCCCGAGGTAAGGTGTCGTCGATTTCGTCAGCCCGCGGAAGAGTCGCGTCGTCGGGGTGTTGACGAAATCGCGTTCGGTCCGGGTGGAGAGTTGGAACCGAACCTTGTTCTCTTTGACGATCGCAGCGGCAAGTAGCCGCAACTGGGCGTCGGTGAGGTTGGCGAAGCCTGTCCAGTTTGACTTCGTTGGTTCATTATAAGCGCCGGTTGCGACCGGCGCGGAGCCCGTCGGAACCACGCGAGGGAAACGGGCGTTCGCTTGGGGGCTTGGTGCGTTTGCTGCGAGATTGGCGAGGGCAACTTTCTTGGCCCCGCCTAAGAAGACCATCCATGCCTCCACCGACGTCGAATTCACATTGAAGGCCCCGTCGTTCAGCAACGTAGAGGCTGAACGGCGGTAATCCGCGAGGGCGGTGCGCGAGTCTGAGGAATTGTCGGCCAAACGCATCCGGGGGTTCTCAAGTTTTCCGATGCCGTCGACGAAGTCATCCAGCACTCCGGCCAGCGGCTTGCTCTCTAAGAAGGGATTGGTCGGGCTGGTGCTGTCGGGATTCGCCGGAGCTGGGGTGGCCGGGGAGGCGACGTTAGCCATCTTCGGTGCCGCCCCGGAAAGGAAGTAGCTGTCCCAAAGCGCGGCGTTTAGGAGGAATGGGGCGTCGTACTCCGTCCAGTTGTTGGCTGTGGAATAAGTCTTGGTCGGGTCTACCTGCGGGTGTGCAAAACTGTTGCCGACGCCGTAGAGCGGCTGCTGGTCACGCACGTTGAAGTTCGCGTGGGCGAATTGCCCCAGGGAAGTCGGCGGGACCAACGGTACCTCGGTGTGGGTCGACGAGAGGTTGCCGTCGACCTCGTTGCTGAATCCGCCATAAGTACGTGGTAGGGCGTCGCCGCTGGCTTGGAGAAGGTTGATCCAGGCGTTCATGCCGCCGGTCGGCCGGGTGACCCGCATCCGGTAACTCGGCGATGCGCCCTTGAAGCCTTCGCCGGCGGCCGGGCCCGACCGGCCTGCCCCGTCGGCGTGGGCGATCGCGGCCATTGGGTTAGAATGGGTGAAGAGCGGGAAGGCGCCTGCGGCGGTCGGGGCCGTCCCTGAGGTGGCAACTAGGTTTTCCCGTGCCGTCTTAACCGACAGCTCGATCGCCGCGATGATTATGCCAGGCTGGTAGACGCCGGGTGACGGTTGTTTCTCGGGAGTCATCTTCACGATATCGCCGATATTGAGCGGTCCGGGTTGTCCGACCTTGGCGTTGATTCCGCTGTAAGCGATCACCGCGTGTTCGCTTGATTTATTGTACAGATCAAAGGCAGGGAAGGTGTTCAGCCCGCCGCCGGCCGTACTATTGGTGGGAAAGGGTAACTGGTCCCCGGGCCAGCAGGTTAACGCGTAGCGAACATTGAATTTCCCGCTGGGAATCACCTCGAAGGTGAAGGTGTCGGAGGGAGGGTAGCCCAGCGCTGGCGGATACTTGTCTGGATCGAAGTAGTACCATTTGAAGCCCGGCCAGAGTTTGCTCCATTCCACGTCCTCGTCGGAGAAGCCACCTTGGTAGTTGAAGCAGTTGTCCAGTTTCACCACGCGGGACCAACGCGAGCGAGCGCCGGAAGTTGGGGTGAAGACCTTGTGTTCTCCTGGTTGCAGGGTGAAGCGGTCCAAGTAGATCCGGAAAAGGTCGCTGTCGTTTAGCGCATTCGCGTCGGCGAAGCGGTAGTAGTCGCCGAGGTTCTTCGTGTACGTGAAGGTCCTGAGTTTCGACTGAATCTCGTCAAACGGGTTGCGTAGCGGGTAGACGTACGTCTTGCGGACGACCCGGAAGAGCCAAGTGTTCCATTCGCTGAACGTCAGCGAGAGGGCCGACTGACCGTCCGCCGGCTGGCAGGTCAGGGCGACGTTATAGGGATTATGCAGGACGAATGCGGGGGTGATGTCCAGGTAGACCGTGGTCCCGCTGGGGGAGGTTTCCTTGATGAGATTGAAGACCAGGAAGACACGCTCAAGGTAAGGCGCGACGGCGCAGTTGAAGGGCCGCGGAACCGGCGCCGCGGACTGCGTCCAGCCGCTCTCCGCGATGGTGGCGATATCAGTTATATTGGGGTTCAGGTTGACGCGGTCCCCCGCGTAGATCGAGGAGTAGAGGTAGTTGCGCTGCTTGATCGTCGCGCTGTCGCCGTTGTCCGGTTCTGGGTGGATGTTCCCAGCGTTGGGGAAGTATGTGCGGGCCTTGAGCGTCGGTACTCCGTCGCCCCATCCGACCTGTTTGTACATGCGGTGGTAGTCGCGTAGCGCCCACCAGGTCGGTCCACGCAGGTTACCCGACGTAGTCGCGCGATTAAAGACCGGCGAGACCGGCAAGGTCCGTCCGTTGATCGGCGCCAGCATCTTCAGGTTCGACAGGCCGTTCTCCGTCGAGGTGGCGGGTGCGGCAGTCCCGCTGCCGAACTCGGTTTTAGTAAATTCGGCGTCGGACAGTTCGAAGGCTAGCGAAAGATCCCGGCGTAGCCCACCATTCAGGGAGTCAGCCAGCACGCCAGCCGACACGCCGGTAATGTCGTGGAAGAGGCGGCGAACCAAGGCCGGGTCGGGGTCGAATCCGTCGAGAAGGCCGAGGTCCCGCGATCCGCCTAGGAACCGCGCTTGGGTCTCATTCGTCAGGTTCTCGGCGCCCTTTATCAAGGTGACCGCCGTGGTGGACGCGCTTCGCAGGACGCTGCGGGCGCCATTGTCGGTTGCAGGCAAGGATAGGCGAGGGTCTTCGAGGTTGATGCGCGCCTTGATGCCTTCGTCGCCGATCCAGTAGGCGAAGCTGCCGAGTAGCCGGTCCGAGCCGTTGGCGTCGGCCTCCTTGAGGTTGATCTTCGGTAGAACTACCAGGCCGCTCGGTTTGTCGCCGATCGGATCGGTGCCGCCTTTGATTTCAACTGGATTGGCCGAGGCTGCCCCGACGAGGCTGACGAATCCTTCGTCGTTCGCCCGAGATGCGTAATCCAGTTCCCAAGGCAGCCAGTAGGTTGAGGGGTAGGCCGAGCCTGGTGGCAAAGTGTCGCGGCCAGCGAGCGAGATGGATTGAGTCCACGGGTTATTTGGGTCGTTGCCCGACACGAGCCAACTCGGTGCTTGGTTAGGTCTGTCGGTTCGCCAGACGCCAGTCCACATCGGGTTGCGGAGTTTGTCGGCCTTTACGTCCGGCTGGGTGATGTCCGCGCGCGCGGTGGATCTTCGGTCCGGGCCGGCTTCCTGCTGCAGATGAGCCAATGCGAGGCGCATCGAGACCAGCGCGTTCAGCCGGGCGCGCGTGGCGAGCTGCTGGTTCATCGCCGCCCGGGATTCGATCGTGATGAAAGAAGCGAGACTGACGACCAGCAGCACGACGCTGGCCATGACCGTAAGCGAAAGAACCAGGCTAAACCCATGATTACGTGCGATTTTCTTCATACGTACCCGGTATGACATTTTATCATATTTCCAATGGATGCTACGGCAACTCAGCATTTAGTCCTCAGGGTCTTTATGAGCGTATCCGCCCATAACTGCTGACCTTGCCACCGCTGGGTCGGAGGCCAAATTCAAGGCATGCTGAAACGCCAACCCCTGCTGTCATCCTGCCTGCTCGTCGGTGGCGCGATCGCCTTGTTCTTCTGGACCCGCCCGGAGGCGGTCTCCTCGCCGACGCCGCCGGCGCCGCCCCGTTACGGCAGTTGCCCGCCCTCGCGCGACGGCATCGGCAAGACTTTCATGGGCCGGGAGATTTCCCATGTCATGGGCCATCCTGGGATCGGTTGGCTCGAGCGTACCGACCGCGAGAAGGAGGAGGCGCCTTCCAAGGCCATCGCCTTGCTGGAGCTGAAGCCTGACGCGGTCTTGGCCGACATCGGCGCGGGCTCGGGGTATTACTCGTTCCGCATCGCGCGGTTACTGCCGCAAGGGAAGGTCGTCGCGGTCGATATCCAGCCGGAGATGCTCGAGTTCCTGAAGGCGGAAGCCGCTAAGCTCGGCGTGAAGAACGTGCAACCTCACCTCGGCGCCATCGACGACGTAAAGCTGCCGCCGGCCTCGCTCGACGCGGCCCTGATGGTCGACGCCTACCATGAGTTCGACCACCCGGCCGAGATGCTCGCGTCGCTGCGTTCGGCCCTGAAATCAAAGGGCCGGATCTACCTGCTGGAATTCCGCGCCGAAGACGAGAACGTGCCCATCAAGCCTCACCACAAGATGACCGAGGCGCAGGCCCGCAAGGAGTTCGCGGCGGCTGGTTTCCGTTTCGTCGTGAACAAGCCGGACCTCCCGTGGCAGCACCTGTTGATCTTCGAGAAGCCCTGAGCGGGCTCAGGACCCGACGCTCTTCTTGATGTCCTTCAGCTGCTGGAACTCAGGCTTGGCGGTGTAATACTTGTCGAGCGGGTAGCAGCCGGAGATGAGCCCATTGCGCGGCGCGGTCGTGCAGTCGCTGAAAGTGCGGCAGATGAACTTCGTCTCCATCGCGCCGTTCTTCGCGGCGTCGGCCAGCATGGCCGGATAGCTGAGTACCGCGCGACCCACGCCGATGGCATCGCTGCCGCCGGTGCGTAGGATATGCTGCGCGAGGTGCGGCAGGTATTCCTGGACGTAGCTGAGGCCGGAGCTGACCACGATCATGCCGGCCGGGGCTTGGGCGCGGACTTCGCGGACGACGCGCACCTGACGGGCGACATCGATGAGCGGGTCATGCGCGGGCTGGTAGCCGTCGCTGGGCGGATAGGCCGCCGGACGTTGGAGGTGCGGATTGTAGTAAGGTGAGCCGGCGGTGGTGTTGAGGATCTTCACGCCGAGTTCGCCCAGCAGCTTCACGAAGGCGAAGGTCTCGGTCAGGTCGATCTCGGTGGGCTTGGCCTGATTCACGCCGAAAGCATAGCGGTAGGGTAGGAGCGAGGCGTGCACCTCGGGGATTCCGGGACCGAGCTTGCCGGGCTGGCTGAGGGCCGGATCCGGGCGGAACGGCACCATGTCGAAGAGGCTCAGGCGCACGCCGATGTCGATCGCGTTGCCGTCTGCGCGGATGCCGGCGATGATGTCGCGCAGGATGCGGGTGCGGTTCTCGAAGGAGCCGCCGAACTTGCCGGGACGCGTGTGCGCGCTGAGGAACTCGTGCAGCAGGTAGCCGTGGCAGTGCTTGATGTCCACGAAGTCGGCGCCGCAGTCGCGGGCGATGCGGGCGGCGCGGACGTAGCAACGGATCAGCTCCTCGACGTCGGCGTCGGTCAGCACCTGGTCGTCGGAGGTGACGTTGAACTTCTTGTCCAGGATGGGGTGGCGGTAGGCCACGCGGGATTCCCAGCGCTTCTTGTCGTGCGGACGGCAGAAACGGCCGGAGTGGGTGAGTTGGAAGCCGATGACGAGGTCGTCGACGCAGCCCCAGCGGGCGAGGTGCTCGGCCTTGAGGATGCCCACGAGCTCGGCGATGCCGGTCTGGTTAGTCTCGTTGATGATCAGCTGGTTCATGTTCGCGCGTCCGTCCGCGCGCACGGCCATGGCCTCGGCCCCGCAGATCAGCTTGGCGCCGCTCGCGCCGAAACGCTGCCAGCGTCGCTTCATCTCCTCGGAGATGCCGCCGGTGGTGGTGCCGTCCCAGCCTTCCATCGGGTGGATGGCGATGCGGTTGCCGATGGTCTTGCCGTTCACCTTGGTGCGGGCGATCGGCTGCGAGAGCGGGTTGCCGGCGCCGGCTTCTATGGTGTCCTCGACCGGGAGGTCGACGCCGAGCGAGGCGCAGTGGGCGCGGAAGTCGGCGACGGTCTTGAGCGACGCGACGCGGGTGAGCTTAAAGGGGGTGGTCATGAGGAGGTTCAGCGAGGGATTTGGAGTCGTTCGGAAATACGGCGCGTGCGGACCATCGCTTCGGCCATGCGGGCGGCTTCGTCCGGGCCGCGGACGTCCTTGCAGGCGGGGTGCGGGTCGGGCGAGGCGATGACGCCGAGCTGATGGAGCAGGTGGGCGGTGCTGTGCTTATAGGCGGCGGCGCTGCCTTTGGCGTCGAGGCGGAAAACCTGGTCCTCGAGCGACTGGAACGCCTCGAAGAGCTTGTAGACGCGGGTGTCGAAGCGGCCGGTGCCCGTAGGGAATTTCTTCCCCGGCGCGCCGTCTTCGAGCCACATGTCCTTGGCGGCGCAGATCTGCGGGGCCGCGCTGCTGGCGGCGCCGATGAGGAGGGGCAGGCCGGTCTTGATGGCCGTGGCGATGCCGTAGTCGTCGCCGCTGTGCGGGGCGAAGTCGAGTTTCAGGTCTTTGCACATCGCCGCCCAGTAGAGAAAGTGCGGCTCGTCCAGGGTGCTGACCTTGCCGCCCACGAACTTCGGATGGATCGCCAGCTGGTGGAGGAGCCAAGGCTCGTAGGGCGTGGCCCAAGGGACGAAGGCAGGCTCGAGCGCGTGGACGATGCCCGGGCGGACGAGCCACTCGGCGATCCGGTAGTAGCCGTCGCGACGAAGCTGCGGGTCCGGCGAATTGAGCCACCTCGACGTCATGATCATCACCTCGCAGTTGTCGTGCGCCTGGACGATATCCAGGAGCGGACGATAGCGTTCGGCGATGAACGACGTGTCGTCCTGCGCGCCGCGGGCGGTCACGCCGGCGATGAAACGCAGGTCCGGGAAGGCCAGGCGGAACTGGCGGAGCACCTCGGCGTACATCTTGTCGTCGAGGTCGAAGATGTAGCCGGTATCGGCGTTGAGCACCGGCACCAGTTCGACGCCGAAATGGTCCGCCGCGGCCTTCTGCCAGCGGATCTCGGACACGAAGCTCGCCCAGTCGGGCTGGCCGTCGCGGAAGGGCAGGAGCACGGCGGAGCAGAGTCGCGCCTTGGTGGAGTGGTCCACGAGGGCTTCCTCGGCCGTCCAGGCCCATTTCGTCGCTGACCAGGGCGTCGTCGGCAGCAGGTCCTCGGGGCGGTCGATCAGCGGCTTCATGGGGAGATACCTTACCACTTTCCATAGTGCTTGAAAAACATTAGTTTCCAGCGAGTATCGACGGAAATAACGATGGACCTCTACCAGCTGGAATACTTCGTCGAAGCCGCCCGCCAGCGGAGCTTCACGCGCGCCGCGGCCAAGCTCAACCTGGCGCAGGCCGCCTTGAGCGAACAGATGCGCAAGCTCGAGGGCGAGCTGGGGGCCCGGCTGTTCAACCGCGGGCGTCGCGAGACGACCCTGACGCCCGCCGGCGAGACCTTGCGCGTCCATGCGGAAGCCCTGCTGGCGCAGGCCTTGGCCGCCCGCCGGGCCGTGGGCGATCAGGTCGCGCTGAAAGGCGGCCGGCTCGCGGTCGGGGCGATCCCCTCGGTGAGCGCCTGTCTGTTGCCGGCCGCCGTCGCGGCCTTCCGGCGCAAGTATCCGCAGGTCGAACTGGCCCTGCTTGAAGGCACTTCGGAAGCCGTGGCGCAGTGGGTGGAAGCGGGGCGGATTGAACTCGGCGTCGTGCAGCTACCCGCACCGGGCGATGCCTTCCAGGTGACGCCTCTGCTGGACGAGTCCTTCGTGCTGCTCGTCCCGAAGAAGCATCCCTTGGCCCGTCGACGTCTGCCCAAGTTGACCGAGTTGGCGAAGGAGGCGTTCGTCTTTTACAAGGGTCGGGCCCGCGATGTCGCCCAGGCGGCCTGTCGTGCGGCCGGTTTCGAGCCGCGGACCGCCTGCGAGAGCGGCGAGCTGGAGACCATCCGCTCATTAGTGGCCGCCGACCTCGGTATCGCGCTGCTCCCCGAACTCGCGGCCCGCGGGTCCGTGCCAGGTTGCGCGGTGGTCCGCTTGGGGGGCGCCCCCGTCCGTCGTTCGGTGGCCTTGCTCCAGCGCAAGGGGCAGGAACTTTCTCCCGCCGCGCAATCGTTCCGACGCCTGCTGATCGGCGAAGCCAGCGCCTGACCGCAAATCGCCCCTTGAAGCCTTCGAATAACTCCTTCTGATGGCCTGAACCCCATGCACGACAGCAAAGACACCCGTGATGCGATCACGAAGGGCATGCAGATGACGCTGCTGGCCGGCTTCCTCGGCTGGATGATGGATGGCTATGAGCAGGCGCTCTTCCCGACGCTCGCCGGTCCGGCGCTCAAGAGCATGGTCCCCACCGACATCGCCGCGCTCGGCGCCAAGGCGATCAATGGTTGGGTCGGCGGCTGGATGGGCATCATCACTTCGGCCTTCCTCGTCGGAGCCGCGCTCGGCGGCGCGGCCTTCGGCTGGCTTGGCGACCGCATCGGTCGCGTGAAGGCGATGTCCTTCAGTATCCTCTTCTACTCGATCTTCAGCGGCGTCTGCTACTTTGCGACGGATCCGACGCACCTCGCCGCCGCCCGCTTCATGGCCGCGCTCGGCATGGGCGGCGAATGGGCTCTCGGCGTGGCCCTCGTGATGGAAGCCTGGCCGGAACGTCATCGCTCCAAGATGGCCGGAGCCATCGGCATGGCCGCCAACCTCGGCATGGTGCTCGTCGGCTGCATGGCGCTCGCCTATCCCGCCGATGGCTCATCCTGGCGCATCCACTTTCTCATCGGCGCTTCGCCGGCGATCCTGACCTTGCTTATCCGTCTCTTCGTACCCGAGTCCGAAAAGTGGGAACGCTCCGCCGCGAAAGAGGCCGCTTCGGTCGCGCCCGCCCGTTCCAAGATCGGCGAGGTGTTCAGCGGAGAGCTCCGCGGTGCGACCATCGCCGGCATCCTCATGGTCTCCGTCGTCTTCGTCGGCACGTGGGGCGCGGTGCAGTGGATTCCGCTCTGGATCGGCGACCTCGCCGGACCGGATAACCCGCGCGCCAAGGCCATGGCGATGGTCATCGTCTCGGTCGGCGCTTGCTGCAGCACCTTCGTGGCGCCTTTGCTCCTGGCCGGCCTGCGTCGCCGGCTCGGCTACCAATTCCTCTGTTTCTTCGCCCTTGCCGCCACGGTGTGGATCTACCGCACGCCGGCCGACTGGTCCGGCGCGATGTTGTTCGGGATCTTCCCTTGGGTGATGGCCGCGAAGGTCTTCATGCTCGGCATGGCCGCCACGGCCTTCTTCGGCTTCTTCCCGCTCTACCTGCCTGAACTCTTCCCGACCCGCGTCCGCGCGACGGGGCAGGGCATCTGCTACAACACCGGACGACTCGTCGCCGTGCCTTTCGTGCTGCTGAGCGGCAGGCTGGTCGAGAGCCTCGGCGGCTACCAGCAGGCCGCGGCCGCGATCACCCTCGTCTACGGGGTCGGACTGCTCGTCGCCTTCCTCGGCAAGGAGACTTCCGGTCAGGCCCTCCAGGACTGATCTGCGATGAACCCTTGCGACATCCGGATCCGCGCGGTGCGCTGGCATGCCTTACCGGTGACCCTGCGCCTGCCTCTGAAGTTCGGTCATGAGACCTTGACGAGCGTCGTCTGCGCCCGCGTGTGCGTGACGGTCGAGAAGGCTGACGGTTCCCGCGCCGAAGGGTGGGGCGAGACCCCGCTCAGCGTGCAGTGGGTCTGGCCTTCGCCGCTCGCTTACGACGTCCGTCTCAAGGCGCTGCAGGATTTCTGCGATACGCTGACCGAGGCTTACGCGGCCTTCGAAGTTCGCGGCCACCCCTTGGAGGTCGGCCATGACTTCTTGGAAGACGCCCTGCCGGGTGTCCTTGCGAAGTTCAACGCCGGCTTGCCCGAAGGTGTCGCCATTCCGACCCTCGCGGCGCTGGTCTGCTGTTCGCCGTTCGACCTCGCCCTGCACGACGCCTATGGCGTGGCCCATGGGGTGCCGACCTACTCGACCTACTCTGCGCCGTGGATGAATCGCGACCTCTCCGCGTTCGTCACGCCCGCCGCCGATGCCGAGGAAGTCTCCTTCGCCGGCCGCTATCCGGCGGATTATTTCCGCTCGCCCGTCACGACCAAGCTGCTCGCCTGGCATCTCGTCGGCGGCCTCGATTTCCTCACGCTCGCCGAAGCCGGCGCAAACAAGGTCGCCGACGGCTACCCGTCTTCGCTCGACGAGTGGATCAAGACCGACGGACTGAAGGCGCTGAAGGTGAAATTGCGCGGCAACGACGCGGCCTGGGATTTCGAACGCCTCAAGCGCGTCGCGGAGGTCGGCCTGCCGCTCGGTGTCGAGCTCTTCACCGCCGACTTCAACTGCACGGTCATGGACCCGGCTTACGTGAACGGTGTCCTCGACCGCGTGAAGGCCGAGCTACCCGAGCTCTGGAGGCGTCTCAGCTATGTCGAACAGCCGTTCCCGTACGAACTGGAGGAACACCTCATCGACGTCCATTCCGTCAGCCAGCGCATGCCGCTCTTCCTCGATGAGAGCGCGCACGATTGGCGCATCGTCCGGCTCGGCCGCGAGCTCGGCTGGACTGGCGTGGCGCTCAAGACCTGCAAGACCCAGACGGGCGCGCTCCTCAGCCTCTGCTGGGCCCGCGCCCATGGGATGCAGCTGATGGTGCAGGATCTGACCAATCCCATGATGGCGCAGATGACGCATGTCCTGCTCGCCGCCCATGCCCCGACCATCGCGGGCGTGGAGACGAACGGCATGCAGTTCTATCCGGCGGCCTCCGCGCCCGAAGCCGTGGTCCATCCGGCCCTCTACGCCCGGCGGGAAGGTCAGGTCGACGGCTCGAGCCTGCGCGGTCCGGGCTTCGGTTATCGCCTGGCCGAGATCGTCCGCGAGCTCCCGCCGGCGCGCCGTTCTGCGGGCCGCTGAGTCCTATCGGCTTGCCTGCGGGGGGCAGGGCGGGTTTGATCGACGCATCCCCATGATCCTCCGCTCGCTCCTCCTCAGCCTGCTCGCGCTTACCGCGTCCGCCGCCGACGCTCCCAAGCGCAAGGTGCTCTTCTTCACCAAGTCCTCGGGCTATGAGCACGAAGTGATCTCTTACAAGAAGGGCCAGCCCAGCTTCGCCGAGAAGCAGCTCCTCGAACTCGGCGCCGCGAACAACATCGAGTTCGTCTTCTCCAAGGACGGCTCGAAGTTCTCGCCCGAGTATCTCGCCCAGTTCGACACGGTGATGTTCTACACCACCGGCGACCTCTGCTCCGAAGGCACCGACAAGAACCCGCCCATGTCCATGGCCGGCAAGCAGGCGCTCTTCGACTTCGTGAAGTCCGGCAAGGGCTTCGTGGGCACGCACTCCGCGGCTGACACCTTCCACACCGACAACGAGGCCGTGAAGGGACCCGAGCGTTTCACGAACCACGGCGACAAGGCCGACGCCTACGTGTGTTTCCTCGGCGCCGAGTTCATCCGCCACGGCAAGCAGCAGGCCGGCGTGAACAAGGTCATCGACAAGACCTTCCCCGGTTTCGAGAAGGTCGGCGACTCGTTCTCCTTCATGGAAGAGTGGTATACCCTCAAGGACTTCCGTCCGGAGATCCACGTCCTGACCACCTTCAATGACCCCGCCCTCGAAGGCGACGACTACAAGCGTCCCGCCTACCCGAATTGCTGGGCTAAGAACGAAGGCAAGGGCCGCGTCTTCTACACCGCCATGGGTCACCGCGAGGACGTCTGGACCAATCCGACCTTCCAGCAGATCCTCGTCGGCGCCCTCAGGTGGGCCAACGGCGACGCCAAGGCCGCGGACATGTCCGCGAACCTCCTGCAGGTCGCCCCGGGCGCCATGACGAACCAGCCTTACACCCCGACGCCGGCCCCGAAGGCCAAGGCGCCGGCCAAGAAGGCGGACGCCAAGAAGAAGTAAGTCCTCACGCAGCGCGGGCCGCAAAGCCCGCCTTGCTAATTTCTAGGCGGTTTCAACTGTCTCCCCATGCGCGACGCCCCCGCCGAAGCCACGAAGCTCAGCGAGCTGACGACCCACCAGAAGAAGTCCGGCTTCGCCGCCTGGCTCGGCTGGTTCTTCGATGGGCTCGACCTGCACCTTTACACGCTCGTCGCCACCGTCTTCGTGGCCGAGCTGCTGCTGGTCCCCGAGGCCGACCCGACCGTGCCGCTCTACGGTTCGTGGATTCAGGCGGCCTTCCTGCTCGGCTGGGCCCTCGGCGGAGCCTTCTTCGGCATCATCGGCGACCGCCTCGGCCGTAGCCGTACGTTGGTCCTGACCATCCTGACTTACGCCTTGTTCACGGGCTTGTCGTTCTTCGCGCAGACCTGGTGGCAGCTCATGATCTTCCGCTTCCTCGCCGCCCTCGGCATCGGCGGCGAATGGGCCGTGGGCGCCTCGCTCCTCTCGGAGACCTGGCCGAAGAAATGGCGCCCGTGGATCGCGGCCGTGCTCCAGTGCGCCGTGAACTTCGGCATCCTCGCCGCCATCGCCGCCGTCTTCCTGCTGCAGCAGATACCGGGCTACCAGCCTCGCTGGGTCTTCCTCATCGGTGTCCTGCCCGCCTTCGTCACGCTCTGGATCCGCAAGGAAGTACCCGAGACCGAGGAGTGGTCGGCGGAGAAGGGCAAGCAGGCCGCGCCCTCGATGGGCGGATTGTTCGGTGCCGACATCCGGCGCACGACGTTCATCGCCTCCTTGCTCTGCGCGATCTCGCTGACCGGTCACTGGTGCTTCATGTTCTGGCAGCAGGCGTTCATCCGGAGCCATCCGGAGGTCGTCGCCCGTTCCCTCGACAAGGCCGGCGTCGTCTCCACCGCGCTCTTCTGCGTGATCGCCGCTTCGGTGCTCGGCAACTTCGCCTCCGGTTGGGCCGCCCAGCGGTTCGGCTATCGCCGTGCCTTGGCCGGTTTCTTCGGCGCCTACTTCATCCTGATGGGTCTGACCTTCCTCCTGCCGTGGAGTCTCGCCGCCACCTACGGACTCTACGCTGCGGTGGGCTTCTGCCAGGGCGTCTTCGGCCTCTTCACGATGGCCTTGCCTCCGCTGTTTCCGACGCTGCTCCGCACGACCGGCGCCGGCTTCAGCTACAACATCGGCCGCGTCTTCGCCGCCGCCGGCACGGTGTTCTTTGGCATCTTCGCGAAGCCGGCTGATTTCAGTTCGGTGCTGCTCTACGCTTCGTTCCTGTTCCTGCCGGCCGCCATCCTGGCGATGTGGCTCCCGATCGAAGAGGCTACTTCCTGAGTCCGCCGAGGCCGGCGATAGTCTTGAATTCGGGGGCGGTCACCGGGGTCACGGAGAGCCGGTTGCCGGGGCGGAGGATGAGCATCTCCTTCAGCGCCGCGCACGCGCGGAGGTCGGGGAGACTGACGAGCCGATTGAAGCCTTGGTGGAAGGAGACCTCGAGGCAGCTCCAGCGCGGGTTATGCTTGGTCGACTTCGCGTCGTAGTAGTCCGACTTGGCGTCGAACTGCGTAGGATCGTCGAACGCTTCCTTCGAGACCTTGGCCACACCGACGATGCCAGGCTCCTCGCAGTTGGAATGGTAGAAGAGCACGAGGTCGCCGACCTTGGCTGATCGCATGAAGTTGCGGGCCTGGTAATTGCGCACGCCGGTCCAGGGCTCCTTGCCCTTGCGTTCGAGTTCCTGGAAGGAGAACTCGTCAGGTTCGGACTTCATCAGCCAGTGACGCATGCGGCCAACGTGCAGGGCTGGGCGGCTTTTTCAAGGCAGGGCTGAGGTCTTGCCCTTTCCATCGCGACCCGCCTAATCGCCGCGTGCGCCTGCTGGACTCTCATTGTCACCCGGAATACGCCCTCAAGGCGGGTCGTCTCACCGCGTGGGTGGCGGAGTGCCGCGCCGCCGGCGTGGAGGGCGTGGTCGCGATCGGCACGGACCTCAAGGATTGGTCGGACTACCGCGACCTGGCCTCCGCGCAGCCTGATTTCTTCCGTCACACGGTCGGCCTCCATCCCTGCCACGTGGAAGAGGGTTGGGAAGACATCGTAGCCGCGATCTCGCCGTATTTCGCCGACCGCACCCATCCCGCCGCGCTCGGCGAGATCGGCTTGGATTATTTCCGTCTGCCGGCCGATGTCGCCAGAGCCGAACAGATCAAGGCCTGGCAGCAGGAGGCCTTCCGCCGGCAGCTGTCGCTGGCCTACCAGTTCGATTGCCCGGTGGTCATTCACTCCCGCCACGCCTTCGATGACTGCGTGCGGCTCATCGACGCCAGCGGCGTGGACTGGCGCAAGGTCGTCTTTCATTGCTTCGTCGAAGGGCCCGATCAGGTGCGTCAGCTCAATCAGCGCGGCGGCCGCGCTTCGTTCACCGGCATCATCACTTACGCCAAATCCGAGGAGATCCGGCAGGCGCTCAAGGCGCAGGGTCTGGCCCGGCTGATGCTCGAGACCGACGCCCCTTACCTCGCCCCGCAGTCCGTCCGTGGTAAGGAAAATACGCCGGCTTACCTGCCCGAGATCTGCGCGAAGGCGGCGGCACTGCTGGGGCTGCCGGCGGACGAGGTCGCCGAGGTCGCGACCCGCAACGCCCGCGAGTTCTTCGGGTTCGCCGCGGACTGACACCACATTGTCACGGAGCCGACCCCCGGTATCCGCATATCCGTGGCATCATCGCCATGGATGTCACCTGCGCCCGCTCCCAACAACACCGACGTACTGAAGGCCCAGCTCGGTCCGCTGGCCTGGGCGGAACCGGTCCTTGACCGCTTCTTCAAGGTGCGGGCCTTCGACGCCTTCCTGGAACGTATCCATGCGGCGGGGCGGCCGGATTTCTTCACCTCGGCGATGGAGCAGGCTGGTCTCAGCAATACTTGGAGCGACCAGTGCCTCGCGCGGATCCCTAAGTCCGGCCCGCTCGTGGTGGTCGCCAATCATCCGCACGGACTCGCCGACGGACTGGTCGCGATGGATTTCCTCCTGCGGGCCCGGCCGGATGCGCTGGTCGTAGGCAACCGATGGCTCAGCCAGATTCCGGGCATCCGCCCCTGGCTCATCGAGGTCAACCCGTTCAGCCCCGCCGCCTCCGATCCGGGTAATATCGCCGGCACGCGCCGGATCCTGGCGCACCTGCGCGCGGGGGGATGCATTTTGACTTTCCCTTCCGGCGAGGTCTCGAGCCTTCGTCTGAAGTCCCGACGCGTGGACGATCCGGTCTGGTCTCCGCAGGTGGTGCGCATGGCCCGCAAGGTCGGCGCTTCGCTGGTGCCGCTGCGAATCGAAGGCCGCAACTCAGGTTTGTTCCAGTCCTTCGGGTTGGTGCATGCCCGTCTGCGGACGATGCTGCTCCTGCGGGAATTCCTTTTCCATCGGGGCAAAGTGATCCGCCTGCGCACCGCTAACCCGGTGACGCCCGCCCAGCTGGCGGACCACCCTGACGACGAAGAGGCCACGAGCTTCCTGCGGTTGCGTTGCGAACTGCTGGCTAGCCGGTCGGCGCCAGATAAGCCTGGCCGCGTCAAGCCCGCCGCCCCGCAGGCGCCGATCATCCCGGCGGTGAACCCAGCGTTGCTCCGGGCCGAGCTCCAGAGCCTGCCGCCCGAGGACCTGCTGCTGACTAGCGGCGACTTCAAGGTCTACCGCTTCCTTGGTAAGGACCTGCCGCACACGCTCCGCGAAATCGGCCGTCTCCGCGAGACGACCTTCCGTTCGGTCTCCGAAGGCACGGGCCTCGAGTGCGACCTGGACGCCTTCGACGCGTGGTACGACCAGATGGTACTGTGGGATGACAAAGCCTCGGCGATCGTCGGCGGCTATCGTCTCGGCCCGACGGACCGCATCCTGCCGCTGCAGGGTAAGCACGGCCTCTACACCTCGACGCTCTTCGAGTTCAAGGGCGACTTCTTCCGTCGCATGGACCCCGCCCTCGAGATGGGGCGTTCGTTCATTCGTCAGGAATACCAGCGTAAGCCCACGAGCCTCCCGCTGCTCTGGCGCGGCATCGGCCGCTATGTCGTCCGTTTCCCGAAGTATCACCTCTTGTTCGGGCCCGTGAGCATCAATCCGGAATACGGCCAGGCTTCGAAGGACCTCATCCTGTCCTACCTTAAGAACAACCGCTCCGCGGATGATCTTCTGCCGTTGGTACGGGCCAAGAATCCGCCGCGTTCGATGAGCCTGCATGACGCCGATCTCGACGTCCTGCAGCGCTGCGCCTTCGATCTCGAGCATGTCTCGAGCCTCGTCAGCGATCTCGAGCCCGACGCCAAGGCCGTGCCGGTGCTGCTGAAGCATTATCTCAAGCTCAACGGACGCCTCATCGCTTTCAACGTCGACGAAGGCTTTGGCGGCTGTCTGGACGGACTCATCGTGGTGGATCTCACCCAGACGGACCCGAAACTGCTCGCCGCCTACATGGGTGACGAGGGCGCGCGGCAGTTCCTGGAGTACCACGACTTCGACGGCGCCAGGCAGCAGGCATGAAAAAGGGCGGGCCTCCGGCCCGCCCTGATCGGTCGATGGGAAGACGCTCAGGCCTTGGCCAGCGCCTGCTCGAGGTCGGCGAGGATGTCCTCGATATCCTCGATGCCCACGGAGAGGCGGACGTAATCGTCGGTCACGCCGGCGCTGTCGCGTTCCGCGGCGCTGAGCTGCGAATGCGTCGTCGAGGCCGGGTGGATCGCCAGCGAGCGGGCGTCGCCGATGTTGGCGACGTGGCTGTGCAGGACGAGGGAGTCGATGAACTTGCGGCCACCGTCGAGGCCGGACTTCAGGCCGAAGCCGACCAGCGCGCCGTAGCCGTTGGTCAGATATTTCTTGGCGAGGTCATGGTACTTCGAGGACTTCAGGCCCGGGTAATTGGTCCATTTCACCTTCGGATGGGCTTCGAGGAACTGGGCGACCTTCATCGCGTTGGCGCAGTGGCGCTCCATGCGGAGGTGCAGGGTCTCGAGTCCCTGCAGGAGCAGGAACGCGTTGAAGGGCGAGAGGCAGCTGCCGACGTCGCGGAGGAACTGCAGGCGCATCTTCATGATGAAGGCGATGTTGGCGCCGCCGGCCGGAGCGAAGGCCTTGAAGGCCTCCCAGTGCGGCAGGCCGTGGTAGGACATGTCCGGCTCGGTGAAGCCGGGGAACTTGCCGTTGCCCCAGTCGAAGTTGCCGCCGTCGACGACGATGCCGCCGATGGACGTGCCGTGGCCGCCGATGTGCTTCGTCGCCGAGTGGACGACGATGTTGGCGCCATGCTCGAACGGACGGTTCAGGTACGGCGAGAGGGCGGTGTTATCGATGATCAGCGGGACGCCGACTTCCTTAGCGATCTTGCCCACTTCGGCGAAGGGGAAGATGTTCAGGCGCGGGTTGCCCAGGCCTTCGCCGTAGAAGGCCTTGGTGTTCGACTTCACGGCCTTGCGGAAGTTCTCGGGATCGTCGCCGTCGACGAACGACACCTGGATGCCGAGCTTCGGCAGGGTGTAGTGGAAGAGGTTGTAGGTGCCGCCGTAGAGCTGGGAGACCGAGACGATATGGTCCCCGGCGCCGGCGAGATTCAGGATGGACGCGGTGATGGCGGCCTGACCGGAGGAGTGAGCCAGCGCCCCGGAACCGCCTTCGAGGGCCGCGAGGCGCTGCTCGAGGACGTCCGTCGTCGGGTTCATGATGCGGGTGTAGATGTTACCCAGCTCCTTCAAGCCGAACAGGTTCGCGGCGTGTTCCGTGTCGCGGAACTGGTAGCTCGTCGTCTGGTAGATCGGGACCGCGCGCGAACCGGTGGTCGGGTCGGGTTTCTGGCCGGCGTGCAGGGATTTGGTGCCTAGTTTCATGGTGTGAGGTGTGGCTAGGTTATCTCCGTTTCGACCCCTTGGAACAAGCCGGAACGCTCCGGCGGCATGCGGTGATGGTAGTGACGTAGTTCCGACTCGCCCAATCGGGGCAAGGTTTGCTAACTGACCAGCCTATGCCCGTGTTCCTGCATGACACCATGTCCCGCGAGAAGCGCCCGTTGCTCCCGAAGCCCGGCCGCGATCTCTATGGCATGTACTGCTGCGGCCCCACGGTATACGGCCCGGCCCACATCGGCAACTTCCGCACGTTCACTGTCCAGGACGTCCTGCGCCGCACCCTCGAGGTCGCCGGCCTGAAGGTGAAGCACGTCCGTAATATCACCGACGTCGACGACAAGACCATCCGCGGGGCCCAAGCCGTCGGGGAGACCCTCGGCGCCTTCACGAAGACCTGGACCGACAAGTTCCACGCCGACTGCAAGGCCCTCGGCCTCCTGCCTCCGCATGTCGAGCCGAGCGCGGTGGAGCATATCCCGCAGCAGGTCGCGATGATCAAGGCCCTCGTCGACCGCGGCCACGCCTACGTCGCCAAGGACGGTTCGGTCTACTTCAAGGTCTGCTCCTGCCCGGATTACGGTAAGCTGAACCATATCGATTTCTCCAAGCTCGAGACCCAGTCCGAGAACTCCGCCGGCGAGGCCAACGACGCCGACGAATACGAACGCGAGTCGGCCTCCGACTTCGCGCTCTGGAAGTCCCGTAAGCCCGAGGACGGCGCCAACTTCTGGCCCTCGCCCTGGGGCGAAGGCCGCCCCGGCTGGCACATCGAGTGCTCCGCGATGTCGCTCGCGCACCTCGGCGCGACGTTCGACCTGCACGGCGGCGGCATCGACCTCTGCTTCCCGCACCATGAGAACGAGATCGCCCAGTCCGAATGCGCCACCGGCGTGAAGGGCTTCGCCGCGCACTGGTTCCATAGCGCCCACCTGATGGTCGAGGGTGAGAAGATGTCCAAGAGCAAGGGCAACCTCTACACGCTCGACGAACTGGTCGCCAAGGGCTTCTCGCCGATGGAGGTCCGCTACACGCTGATCTCCGGTCACTACCGCAGCTCGCTCAACTTCACCATGAAGGGCGTCGACGATTCCCGCTCGGCCCTCGCCAAGCTCGAGCGCGGCGCCGACCGCCTGCTCGCCGCCGCCGGTTTCACCCGCGCCGAATTCGGCGCGCCCGCTAAGCAGGAAGTCCAGACCTCCTGGGGTCGCTTCGCCAAGGCCTGGGAAGTCCTGCAGGACGACCTGAACATCCCGGGCTGCCTCGGCCAGGTCTTCACCGTGCTCGCCGAGAAGGACGAACCGACGGCCGAACAGGCCCGACAGGACGTCTCCGGCCTTGCCAAGATCCTCTTCGCCCTCGGGCTGCAGCTCTTCGCCGTCAAAGCCGATGTCTTCATCCCGGCCGAGGTCGCCGAACTGGGCGCCCGTCGCTGGGCCGCCAAGCAGTCCAAGGATTTCGCCGCCGCCGACCAGCTCCGCAAGGACCTGTCCGCGCTCGGCTGGACGATGCTCGACCGCAAGGACGGCTACGATCTGAAGAAGGCCTGAAGGGCGGGGCGGCTTGCTCCGTCCTTGCCCTCCGCCTCGGGAACCCCTAGCGAGTGGGGTCTTCCGCCATGTCTTCCCGTCCGCAGATGTCTCCCCTCGAGGAGATCCGTCACTCCGCCGCCCACATGCTGGGCGCCGCCGTGCTCCGCCTGTTCCCCCAGGCCCAGCTGGACATCGGACCGCCCACCGACAACGGCTTCTACTACGACTTCGACCTCGACCACACCTTCACGGCCGAGGACCTGGTGAAGATCGAGGAGGAGATGCGCCGCATCTCCAAGGAGAACCAGAAGTTCGAGCGCTTCGAGTGCACCCGCGAGGAAGCCGAGAAACTGATCCTTGAGCGCGGCCAGAACGCCTACAAGGTCGGCCGTCTCGGCGACATCCCCGCCGGCGAGACCATCTCTTTTTATAAGAACGGCGAGTTCGTCGACCTCTGCGCCGGCACCCACGTCCGCTACACCTCCCAGGTGAAGGCGTTCAAGCTCCTCCACATCGCCGGCGCCTACCATCGCGGCGACGAGAAGAACAAGCAGCTCCAACGTATCTACGGCACCGCTTACGCGACCAAGGACGAACTCGAGCAGGCCATGGCCCGCGCCGAGGAAGCCAAGAAGCGCGACCACCGCAAGCTGGGCAAGGAGCTGAAGCTCTTCCATATCGACGAAAAGGTCGGCCAGGG
>JBILXR010000098.1:0-7171 GCA_044378215.1 Opitutales bacterium | reverse complement strand
ACGTCCTCTCTGGTCCACGGAGCCTCTGGGCCTCCGGGCCTCTAGTTACGCCCCTTGCCCCCGTGTCACCTTGCCAGCTTGCCCCCTCGCGCAAGCGCATGCCCACTTGCCCCCTCGAAGGCTTAGCCTTCGCTCACTTCCCGGTCGCTGGCTGCGGCATGTCCTTCATCTTGGTGGCGCCGATGGCGACGATCTTTTCCATCATGCCGTAGAGTTTGAGCGTATTCCACTTCGCGGTCAGGGTGACCTGATTGCCGGACGCTTCGACGGGCTGGATGCCGGCGAGGAATTCACCAGCGAGGGCCTTCATTTCCTTTTCCTCGGCGGTCTCGGGCTTGGAAGGGTCGCCGGCGAGCATCATCGGGGCCATGGCCAGCATGCCCTGGGCCTGCATGGCGAGCGGGGCGGCCTTTTCCTTTGAGGTGAAGATGGTGCTGATCTTCATGACCTGGTCCGAGCCTTTCTCGCCCATGGCGAAGAGGCCGCTGACGAAGCCGCTCTGGGCGAGTTCGGCGCTGGCGGGCAGCTTGGCGGCGTTGACCGAAACGACGGCGTAGGCCTGGCCGGTAGCGGCAGCGGCGGAACGCTGGGCGGCGGGCAGGGCGTAGGAGGCGCCTTGTCCCTTGAGCAACCCGATGATGCGAGCGGCTTCCTTGGTCTGGGCGATCACCATCGTGTCGTTGTCGACGTCGAATACGCCGAAGTCTTCGGCCGCGCCGGCGGCTTCGCCGGGCGGCGTGGGGAAACTGTTGGCGGCCTGGGCGAGTTCGTCGCTGAGCGAAGCGATCAGTTCCTTGATCTTCCAGCCTTTGGCGGCGCCGGCCTGGAGGCTCGGCACATTCTTGGCCTTGGCATGCGCGGCCAGCTTGGCGTTGTCGTGGCGGGCACGGACGATCAGGCCGCCGGTGAAGGAGCCTTCTTTGCTGAGCGAGAAGCCGCCGGCGAAGCGATTGTCGGAAGATTCCAAGTCGAGGCCGGTGGCGTTCTTGATCGCCGCCTGCATCTGCTTGCTGTCTTGGCCGCTCTTGTCGAGGCCCGCGACGATCTTCTCGAGGCGCGCCTTGAAGGCCTTGGCTTGGGGGGAATCGCTGATCTTCAGGCCGCGAGAGCTGGCCGTCGCGAAGGTGACCGCGTAGTCGGCGGGGACGCCCTTGAAGTCGAAATCCTGCGCGGACAGGAGGGCGGAGGTCAGGACCAGGGCGAGGGTGGAGAGAATTCGCATGGGCGGAATAAACCCCAAGGTTTAGTCCCCGGTCAATCCCTGCCTGCGAAGGCGGGGTATGGTTAATACCGTTTGTCGTGAAAGAAGCGGACAGGTCGCGGCTCTCGCCACGCCTGCCCCTGTATCGCCACGTGCCCGCGTGTCACCTTGCCCACGTGGCCCCACGAAGGGTTCGCCTGCGCTTATTTCTTCGCCTTGGCCGGTGCGCCCGCCTTTAGGGGATGTTCCTTGAGCAGTTCGTCGGCCATGTAGAAATTCACGCGGTCCTTGGTGGCTTCACGGACTTTCTTCACGGTGGCCGGAGAGACGAGGGCGCCGTTGTTACCGAAGGACAGGCGGACATAGCTGAGCACCGCCGCGGCCTCTTCGTCGTTGAGCAGGCCGCCGAAACCCATCATGGGCGGGACGCCCTTGGTCGGATCGAAGTCCTTGCCGTTGACCTTGATCGGACCCCAGATCCCCTTGAGGAGGATCTTCACGAGACGTTCGTCGTCGTTGATCCAGTTGCTCCGCGCAAGGGGCGGGTAGATGTTCGGGATGCCTTTGCCGTCCGCCTGGTGGCAGGTGGCGCAATGCGCGTCGCGGAAGTAGATCTCGCGGCCGAGCTTGAAAGCCTTCTCTTCCGCGGCGGTGAGCTTGCGCGCAGGCTTGGAGTTAGTGCCCGCTTCGGCGATGGGCTGGCCGATCTTGAGCTTGCCGCTGAAATAATCCGCGGCGGCCTGGTTGCCGTCGAGGTTGAGCTGGCCGGCGGCCTTGAGGGCGTCGACGTCGTCCTTGAGCGTGTAGGTCAGGGCGTAATGCAGGACGGGCCCGATCCAGCGGTCGACGGGCAGGCGGAAGGCCTCCACGGCGAGCTTGGCGCCGTCGGCGTTATCGAGCCAGGTGGCCGCTACGACGGCGGTCAGGCGCACGCGGGCGCTCTCGTCGCGCACGGCCTGCTGGAGCAGGGCGACATGGTTCGGAATCTGCCAGAAGGAGTGGCGGAGGACGTCCACGGCGGCGGCGCGGGCCTCGGGCTGCTTGGCCTTGAGGAGCAGGGCGATGAGCCCCGCGTCGGGCTGGTTCTGCGCCCAAGTGGCCCAAAGGGCTTCGCAGAGGTGGTGCTCATAGGCCGGATCTTGTTTGTCGAGCTTCGCAATCCAGGCCTTCACGGCGGGCAGGACTTCGGCGGGCGCATGGCCGCGGAGTTCGCGCCGGGCGCGGTAACGGGTCCGGTATTCGGGCTCTTTGAGGGCATCGAGCAGGGCGGGCACGGTGGCCCCGGCAATCTGGACCGGCTTCACGAGCGGACGCTCGGGGTAGGTGATGCGGTAGATGCGGCCGCGCTCGTGGTCGCGGTTCGGGTCGCGCGCGTTGTGCTGCATGTGACCGATCAGCGGGTTGTGCCAGTCGATGAAGTAGAGCGAGCCGTCCGGCGCGAACTCGAGGTCAACGGGGCGGAAATTGCCGTCGGTCGAGGTGAGGAGGTCGCCGTTGGCCTTGCCGGTGAAGCCGGCGCCGTCGTCAGCCTTCTTGCCGAAGCTGATGCCGAGGAAGCCGATCGTGTTGCAGATCATGAAGTCTCCCTGCTGCGCGTCGGGGAAGTGACGCGAGGAGACGAATTCGGCGCCGGACGTCGGACGGGATCGCTTGGGAACGAACTGCTCGACCTTGATCTGTTCGATACCGTAGGGGACCTTGGCCGAGAGCGGCAGAGCCCACCAGTTCTCACCGGAAGAGGCGTCGGAGAGGAAGGGTTGTTCCCAATAATCGAACGAGAAGCCCCACGGATTGGAGACGTCGGCCTGCACGCGCTCGAGGCGGTAGGACTTCGGATCGAAGCGCCAGGCGCCGCCGTCGTTGCAGCGACGCGGGCCATACGGGGTCTCGACCTGGCTGTGGAGGAAGCGTCCTTCGAGGAGGTAGAAGGCTCCGGAGGCGTCGGCGCAATAGGCCGAAATGGCGTGGTGCGAATCGTGGGAATCGAAGCCGTGCAGGATCAGTTCCGTGCGGTCCGCCTTGCCGTCCTTATCGTCGTCGATGAGCAGGGCGAGGTTCGGCTCCTGCGAGAAGTAGACGCCTTCGGGAGCGATTTCGAAGCCGATCGGAATGTGGAGCTTGTCGGCGAACACGGACTGCTTGTCGGCCTTGCCGTCTCCGTCGGTGTCTTCGAGGATCAGGAGCTTGTCGTCAGGCAACGCATCACCCGGGCGGTAGTGCGGGTAGGTCGGCGTGGTCGCGACCCAGAGGCGACCCTTGGCGTCGAACGACATCTGGACGGGCTTCTTGAGGTCGGGGAACTTCTCTTCGGAGGCGAAGAGGGAGACTTTGTAGCCGGGCAGGAGCTTCATCTTCTCGATGGCGGCTTCGCCGGAAAGGAACTCGGTCGGGTTGCCGTTCTTCTCGCTCGGCTTGAAGTTGGTGGGCACGGGCGGCAGGACCAGGGTCTTGGAGTCGTCGACGGTAAGGTCGGTCTTCTTGCCCTGGGCGACGCCGTGGATGAGTTCGTCACGGAGCGCGGTCATCTGGCGGCTCTTGTAGACTTCGTCGGGGTAGTTCTGCGGACCGAAGGGGTTATAACGTTGGCCGTGGGTGTGGACGCCGTTGAGGATCGAGTAGTCGGTGTTCCACATGTAGTCCTTCAGCTTCACCGCGCCGTTCACCAGGGCTTCGTCGGCCTTGGAGACGCGGGCCGTGGCGCCGTAGAGTCCGTCGGCGAGGAGCTTGGCGATCTCGCGGTAGCCGAAGTCGGACGGGGCGAAGCCGTTGACGGTATAGGGCGACTTCGTCTTACCGTAGGCGGCGAGCGTAGGGTGGAAGAGGTCGACGTAGGTGAGGCCGTGCTTCTTGGCGACGCGTTCCATGGCGGCCGCGTAGAGCTCGAGGTTGGCGTTTTCCTTGGCGCCGTTCGGCAGATCACGCGTGGCGGACAGATTCTCGAAGGCGATCGGCGAGACGAGCACCAGGCGCGGGGCGGTCTTGCCGTTGTATGCCTTGGTCAGGGAGTGCGTGACGAAGGCGTCGACTTCCGCTTCGTAGTTGGCGGCGCGGCCGGGGCCGTCGAACGATTCGTTGTAACCGAAGAACGCGACGACGGTGTCGGCCTTCAGATGGAAGAGCCACTGGTCAGGCGTGGAGAAGAAGCCCTTGCCGTTATGCTGCGCATACTCGGGGTGGAACTTGTCGGCGCCCGGGAAGGCCCACTGGCTGGCACGCGCCGGGTGCGGGCGGAAGGCCGGGGTGTCGCCGGAGCGGCCCATGTTGCGCACGAGGAGGCCCTGCTGCGGGAAGCGGAGGTGCAGTTCGGTCTCGAGGCGGCCGTAATAGGTGTCGCGCTCGGCAAAGCCGTTGCCGATGAAGACCACGCGTTCGCCGGCGGCGGGCGGGGCGACCTTTTGGCTGCGCTGGGTCGTGGCGGCCGGTGGGTTCTCCGCCGGAGCATGCGGCGTCGGCGAGCCCTTGCTGTTATCCGGCCAGTTGGCGGCGTTCGCCTTGTCCTCCTTGGTCCTGAGTTTGCTATGGTCGGTGACCGGCTTGTCGGCGGCGATGGCGCCGGCGGCGAAGGAGGCGAGGACGAGAAGGAAGGCGCGGGACTTCATGGGTGAGGGAAGTCGGCATACTAATAGGCCGACTTCCCGATTATCCAGCCTGACTTCACGTGATCAGACCGCCGATTTCCCTCAATAATTACCAGACTACTCCTTCCAGGTCGCCTTCAGCGAAGCCCAGACCTTGCCGATCAGGAAGACGCAGGCGGCCAGGACGAGGACATGGCCGGCCGTCCAATACCATAGGACCTTGGGGTCGGCGGCGTGGAGCAGTCCGTAGACGCACATCGCACCGGCGGCCGAGAGGAACAGCAGGCGCACTCCGAGCAGGAAAAGCATCATGGTCTTCATGCCGCCAAGTTGGGCAGGCCGCCGAGCCCCGTCAAGGATGCCCCTCCGAAGGAAGGACTGAACAGAGGGCTGCGTTGAGGGCTGAATGGAGGGCTGAATTGAAGAGAAGATGACCGGGTCGATGGCAGAGGGCTGAATCGATGACAGGTGGTGGCTGCAGCGCTCAAAGGGAAACCGGAGACCGGAATGTTACCTGCGGGCATATGCCCCAGCGAACTATCCCGTTCCCCTATGGTGCCCCCTTTGAGCGACACTTGCGCCTTGGGTAGGGTTGAGCGCCCTCGCTCAACCGCGGCTGACCAATGTGGTCAGCCCTACCTGCCACCTGATCAGCCGAGACCTGAGACCCGGAGATGTCGTTACGGCGCTCAATGGGAAACCGGAGACCGGAATGAATGCCGCCCCCACCGCCGATCGCTAACCGCTAACCGCTCGCGGCTATGACGCGCAGGGTAGGGATGCGTCGGCGACGCGTCCGTCCTAGGCCCCGGTCGCGACGCCGTCGCGCCCCTACCAACTATCCGGTTCCCCTATGGCGCCCCTTTGAGCGGTGCATCTCATCCTTGCCAACATGTCAACTTGTCAACGGGCCAGCTAGTTGTCTGTTCTGGTCAACCGAGCCTCTGAGCCTCCGGGCCTCTCATGTTTCCCCCTTGTCCCCATGTCACCGAGCCCCCTTGCCCCCTCGCGGCGTTCCGCCGCGCTCACTTCATCAGGTAGGCGAAGAAGTCGCGGAGATCTTGGTCGGACATCCCTGCGAGCAGGCCCTCAGGCATGACCGAAGTCGGGCTGGCGATCAACGCGTCGACTCTGTCCTCCTTGATCCTGGTGTGATTGCCTGCGAGGTCGCGGAGGACGATTTCGCCGCCGTCGCGTCGTTCGAGGATGCCGTGGGCGACGGAGCCGTCCTTGAGGCGCAGGTCGTAAGAGCCGAAGCCCTCGCGGATTTCGAGGCTGGGGTACACGATGTTGAGCACCCAGAAGTCCAGGCTGCTGCGGTCGTAGCCGGTGAGGTCCGGGCCGATCAGGCCGCCTTCATCCTTGAGCATGTGGCAGCTCGCGCAACGCGCGAGGAAGTGCGCGCGTCCTTGGCCGACGTCGCCTTCGCCGGCCCGGGCCACCGCCCGCAGCCGGGCGACTTCACGGTCCTTTTCCGGCGTGAGTCCGGTCACGAGCAAGTGCTTCCACAGCCGCTCCACGGCGGCGGTCACCTCAGGGTCGCCATGACGAAGGAGCGCGCGGGCGATGTCCGCCGTGACCGCCGGGGCGGGAATCTTGCCGGCATGGACTGCTTCGATCAGCAGGCGCGCCCACGTGGGGCGTGAGGCCAGCGTGCGCAGGGCGAGATCGCGCAGGCCGTCGTCGGCGGCGATCGCGCGCTCGTAGTGGTCGCTGACGGTCTTGGGCACCCTGAGGTCGTCATAACGCGACAGGGCGAGGAAAAGAGATTTCTTCGCCTCGGTCCCGTTCGCGACGATGAGCTTGATCAACGGGTCGATGGCTTCAGGGCGGCCGGCGAGGGTGAGGGCTTCGGCGACTTCGGTGCGGCGGCGGGCGAGCGTCTGCTTGTCGGTCAGTTCCTTGAGGGCGGCGGCGAGCGCGGTCTTCTCGCCCGCGCGCAGGGCGGCGAGGGGGAGCGGTTTGCCGCCGCTTTCGGCCAGGCGCTGTTCGATCGCGGCGCGCAGGCCGGCTGGCATGGGCGGAAGGTCTCCTTGGTCGAGCATCGCGAGGACGCCGCCGATGAGCTTGGCGGCGACGTCCGGCGGACATATCGAGCGGATGCTTTCGATGTCGGCCAGGCTGCTTTCCTCCGCGCCATGGGCGAGACGCCTGCCGAGACGTTCGGCCAAGGCCTCGCGGAACAGCGCCGAACCGAGGAGTTCCGGCGCGCTGCGCAGATAGGCAAGCGCGGAGGCGCGTTCGCGAGATGAACCGAGGTGCGCTTCAAGGGCCCACCAGGCAAGAAGGGCGATGCGGCCGGATGGATCGGGTTCGCCGAGGGCGGCGGCCAGCAGGGGCAAGGCTTCCATCGGCATGCGTTTCGCCGAAGCGAGGATCTGCGCCCGGACTT
>JBILXR010000097.1:0-7173 GCA_044378215.1 Opitutales bacterium | reverse complement strand
TGAGAGGCTTAGTTGACCAGAGGCTCGGAGGCTCAGGCAATTTTCCGGGATCTAGTTCCGTGGCTTATCCAGATACCAGAGCACTGTTGCTTGAACGCCGTTTCTGGTCCGGGCCTCTGAGCCTCTGGGCCTCCGGGCCTCTCGTTATCATGCTTCTCTGGTCAACCGAGCCTCTGGGCCTCCGGGCCTCTAACGTTTAACGCCGAGAGGCCGAAGCACTGGATCCTGTTTCAGGGGTAGGCCGATCGGCGCCCCGCCGGCCTGCGCCGATTGATACAGCGCCAGGATGAGTTCGACCGCCTTCCGGCCTTCGGCGCCGTCCACGGCGGGACGTTTCCCCGCGCGAATGGCCGCGATGGCGTCCTCGAGATTGGAGCGATGCCAGGCATGGCCGATAGCCTTGGGATCATTCGCACCCGCGCCGCCGCCTTCGGTCGCCGGGGCGAGGACCGCAGCGTCGGAGGGCAGGGGTTTCTCGAATTCGAAGGCGGTGAGCTTGTCGTCGCGGAGGACGACGGCGCCGGTCGTGCCATGGATGCGGATCTCGGCCGGGAAGCCGGTCGCCGACCAGCAGGCGGTGGAGCTGGCCAACGTTGCGCGACAACCGTTGGCGAATTCGATCCAGCCGGCGGCGATATCCTCGACCTCGATGCCGGCGTGGGCCACGAGCCCCGCCGTGGCGGAGACCTTCTTGGGCGCGCCGAGGAACCAGAGGAGCAGGTCGATGGTGTGGATTCCTTGGTTCATCACGGCGCCGCCGCCATCGAGGGCGAACGTCCCGCGCCAGGCGGCGGAATCATAATAGGCCTGCGTGCGCCACCAGGGGATGAGCGCGCCGGCCAAGGTGAGTTTGCCGAAGCGGCCTGCTTCAAGCGCGGATTTGAGCGCGACCGCCCCCGAACCGAAGCGGCGGGGCAGGATGCCGGCGACGGTCACGCCGGCCTTGGTGCAGGCGGCGTTGAGTTCATCGCAGCGGGCGAGGGTGACTTCGAGGGGCTTCTCGACGACGACGTGCTTGCCGGCCTGGGCGCAGGCCAGGGCCGGCGTAAGGTGATCCCCGCTCGGCGTGCACAGGCAGACGATGTCCACGTCGGGATTGGCGAGGAGCGCCTCGGGCGTTTCGGCGAACGTGATACCGTGCTTGGCCGCGAAGTCGCGTCCCTTGGCGGGCGAGCGGTTATAGGCCGCGACAAGCTTCACGCCGGCGATCTCGGCGAGCGCTTTCGCATGGAACTCGGCGATCATGCCGGTTCCCCAGATGCCGAAACCAAGGGGCTTTTGGGACATGCCCGCACCATAGCCCAACTCCTCAGGGCAGGGGAAGGCAGAACGGCACCGACAAATGTCGATTATCTTGCCTTGGCCAGATATCCGTCGCCACAATCTTCGTAGGCCAAGTTGACCAAGCATGTCCCTCTTGAGGAAAATCAGAAAGCTGTTCGCCGCACCGCTTTCGCCAGCAGGACAGGGGGCATACGCTGACGCGACCACCCTCGGTAAGGCGGAGCGTTTCGATGAGCGTTTCCGGGAGGTCGTCTCCGATCCAATCAACCTGCTAATTGCCCGAGTACCAGAGGCAGGATATATCGACACGCATGGTAAGGTGATGCTCCATAATGGTAATCGCGTGCCGATTCGCGGTCCGGGCTCCTACTACGGCAGCTACAGCGACCTGCTCGTCATCAATCGTGGCGTGCATGAACCTCTTGAGGAATACTGTTTCCAGGAGATGCTGGCCAGCCTGTCGACCGCGCGGCCAGTCATGGTCGAGCTCGGGTCTTATTGGGCGCACTACTCCATGTGGCTGAAGAAGGCCTACCCTGAGTCGATCTGCCATATGGTCGAGGCTGACACCGCCAACCTTGAAGCTGGCCGAGAGAATTTCCGGTCTAACGGCTTTGAAGGGCAATTCCATCAAGGCCTGGTCGGGCGCGGTGGCTTCCAGGTGGACGCTTTCCTGCGCGACCAAGGCATCGACCATCTCGACATCCTGCATGCCGATATCCAGGGCTTCGAGGCGGAGATGTTGGAAGGTGCCGCGGAATCCTTGGCGGCGCATCGGATCGACCGCGTTTTCGTCTCCACGCATTCGGACGCCTTGCATGCTTCGGTCGAGGCGACGCTACGGTCTCACGGCTACCTGGTCGAAGTTTCCTCGGCATGCGACAGGCATACCACCAGTTATGATGGATTCATCCTGGCCTCCGCGCCGGGCCGGCATCTCATCATGGGTGGCTGGACGCCGCTCGGACGTCACGAGATCGCGCGCGCCACGCCCGCGCAGCTCCTCGCCGCCGTCGCCTCACGCCTGCCGTCGCCTTGATGAGATTCCGCGAGCGAATGACGGCGGCCATCCGCGAATGGCTTCATCCTGACCGGGCGGAACGTAGCCTTGCCCGCAAGGCCTTGTCGGTCCGCTGCGTCGAGCGAGCCTCGTTCGGCGAGTGCCTGAACGATGACGAGCGCCTGGATCTGCTGACAAGTCTCCTGCGCCAGATACCGGAGCCACATCGGGGGGAGCTGCTCGCCCAGGTTGGCTTCTCACGTTCGCAACTGATGCAGGACCTGTTCGTGCTTTCTGAAACCGGAGTACGGCGTGACGCGGGTTTCTTTGTGGAATTCGGCGCCGCCGACGGAGTCGCGCTCAGCAACAGCTGGTTGCTGGAGCAACGGCTCGGATGGAAGGGCATCCTGGCCGAACCAGCCCGCTGCTGGCATGATTCGTTGTCGAGGAACCGCGCCTGCGCCATCGAGACCGATTGCGTCTGGTCGCGCACGGGCGAGAAACTGGATTTCGATGAGGTCGCGGTCGGGGAATTTTCCACCTTGAGCGAATTTTCCCAATCCGACGGCCATGCGCCGGCGAGGGCGGAAAAGGTGAGATACCAAGTACCGACCATCTCGCTGAACGACCTGCTCCGGCGGCATGGCGCTCCCGCGGAGCCGGATTATCTCTCCATCGATACGGAAGGCAGCGAATTCGCCATCCTCCGGGAACTCGATTTCGCCCGCTTCGCCTTCAAGGTCATCACCTGCGAACATAACCACACCCCGAAGCGCGAGCAGATCCGCCAGCTGCTCGAGTCGGCCGGATATCGGCGGAAGCACGAAGAGCTATCGCGCTTCGACGATTGGTATGTCCGGGCGAGGTGAAAGCGCCGCCCCTGATGCCCAGGCCTGCTCCCGCCGTCGCGCGAAGCCTGGTTCGTCGCTCAGCCTTTGCCGACGGCGAACACCTTGAAGCCGGCCGCCTGAGCGGCGGCGGCTCGGACGATCCCACGGCCGTCGAAGATGGCCGCATTCTTGGCCGCCAGTTTGGCCAGGGCGCTCCAGTCGAGCGTGGCATAGGCGTCCCACTCGGTGAGGACCAGAAGCGCGTCAGCGCCGCGCGCGGCCTCCGTGACGTCCGGGAAAAAATCAAAGCCGACCTCTGCTTCGTCGACCAGGACCGAGCGGAACGCCTTCGGGTCGACGCGCTCATCCTGTAGCCGCAGCTTGACGCCGGCCGCGAGCAGATGGTTGCAGACATCGATGGCGGGGGATTCGCGGAAGTCATTGGTGTTCTTCTTGAACGCCAGGCCGAGCACGGCGACCACGCCCCCGTGCTGCTTGGCATGGGCGGCGGCCATCTGCGCGAAACGGCGCTTCTGCCACTCGTTAAGATCCTGAACGGACTGCCAGTAGGCCGCCGGTTCGGTCAGGCCGTAGAATTCGCAGAGATAGACCAAGGAGAGCAGGTCCTTCTTGAAGCACGATCCCCCGAAGCCGACGGAGGCCTTCAGGAACTTGGGTCCGATCCGGGAGTCGGTCCCGAGGACTTTCGCTACTTCTTCGACCTGCGCGCCGGTGACCTCGCACAAAGCGGAGACCGCGTTGATGGAGGAGACGCGCTGGGCGAGGAAGGCGTTGGCGGCGAGCTTGGACAGCTCCGCCGACCAGAGTCCGGTCCGGAGGATGGCCGGGCCCGGGACCCAATGCGCATACACCTCGGCCAGCGCTTCCACCGCCTCAGGGGCTTCGCCGCCGATCAAAACGCGGTCCGGCTGCTCGAGGTCGCGGATCGCCGTGCCTTCGGCGAGGAACTCAGGATTCGAGAGCACGTCGAAAGTGCCGCCGTGAGGGCTGGTAGCCAGGATTCGTTTGATCGTATCGGCCGCCCGGACCGGCATCGTGGACTTCTCGATCACGATGGTATGCCCCTTGGCATGCTCGGCGATATAGCGGGCGCAGGCTTCGACGTAACTGAGGTCGGAGGCCTTGCCCGCTCCCGAGCCTTGGGTCTTGGTCGGCGTGTTGACCGAGATGAAGACCGCGTCCGCCGCGGCGACCGCCGCCGCGCCATCGCGCTGGGGGATGAAACGTAGGTTGCGACCGCGCGTGCGACGCACGACCTCGTCGAGGCCAGGCTCGTAGACCGGCAACGCATCCGAATTCCAGGCAGCAATCCGGGCTTCGTTAAGATCGATGACCGTGACCGAGATGTCCGGACAGCGGTCGGCGATCACCGCCATCGTGGGTCCGCCCACATATCCTGCGCCGATGCAGGCGATATTAAGGATGCGACGCTTCATGGGCTCCGATTCTACGACTGCTTACGGAAGTAAGCCAACGTCCTTGCGAGGCCTTCGGCCAGCTGGATCTTGGGCTCCCATCCGTTCAACAGCCGTTGGGCCTTGGTGATGTCTGGACGGCGCTGTTTAGGATCGTCGGTAGGCAGGGGCTCGAAGTGGAGTGGCTGAGCTGAGCCGACGAGACCTTGGACCGCCTCGGCCAGCTGAAGCATCGTGAACTCGTTGGGATTGCCGAGGTTGATCGGGCCTTGGTTTTCCGGGAGGGCGAGGACGCGGACGAAACCTTCGATGAGATCGTCCACGTAACAGAAAGAGCGGGTCTGCTGTCCGGCTCCATAGATCGTCAACGGCTTGCCCGACATGGCTTGGAGCAGGAAATTGGTGACGACCCGGCCGTCGTCGCCGCGCATGTGGGGCCCGTAGGTGTTGAAGATGCGGACCAAGCGGGCATCCACGCGTCCGAGCCTCGTGAAGTCGGCGCAGAGGGTCTCGGCCGCCCGCTTGCCTTCGTCGTAGCAAGCCCGCGGGCCGGTCGAGTTGACGTTGCCGAGATAGGTCTCGGGCTGGGGATGGACGAGCGGGTCGCCGTAGATCTCGGAAGTCGAAGCGTGCAGGACGCGTGCCTTATGCCTTTCGGCGTTCTCCAGGGCGTGCAGCGTCCCGAGGACCGAGATGCGGAGCGTGTAGACCGGGTCCTTCTGGTAATGCGGCGGCGAGGCCGGACAGGCGAGGTTGCAGAGGACGTCGCAGGGGATGTCGTAGGCGTCCACGACGTCGTGCTCGATGAAAGTGAAACCGGGATGCTCAAGGAGCATGTCGGTGTTCGCGCGGCTCCCGGAATGGTAGTTATCGAGGCCGACGACCTGATGTCCGTCGTGCAGGAGGCGGAGGCAAAAGTTCGCTCCTAGAAAGCCAGCAGAGCCTGTGACGAGGTAGCGCATGCAGTCTGCATCAGCAAAGCCCGGCAAGGATTCTTAGGCAAACCGTTTATTTCTCCTATCATCACTAGGGTTGCCTCCGTTGTCTCTTGGGTACAAGGATACGGAATGGAGTCGCCCACGCCGGCAGTTTTGCTCGTCGCCTTCAACCGTCCTGATACGACGGCGCGGGTCTTTGAGGCGATCCGCGCGGCCCGGCCGGCCCGCTTCTTCTTCGCCTGCGACGGCGCTCGCGCCGGTAAGCCCGGCGAGGCCGAGCGTGTCGCCTTGGTCCGTGCGTTCGCCGCGCAGGTCGACTGGCCGTGCGAATTCCGCACGCGCTTCCTCGACGAAAACCTCGGCTGCGGCCGTGGCGTGAGCTCCGCCATCGACTGGTTCCTGCAGGAAGCCGGCGAAGGGGTCATCCTAGAGGACGACTGTCTGCCGACGCCGGCGTTCTTCGGCTATGCCGCCGCCATGCTCGAGCGCTATCGGCACGACGAGCGCATCGGCCTCATCTCAGGCACCAACATGGCCCCCGAAGTCAGCCTTCCTGGCGACCATGGCTTCAGCCGTATCATCACCTGTTGGGGCTGGGCGACGTGGCGCCGCACCTGGGACCGTTACCGCCTGGTGCCGGACATGGCGATGGCCGACGAGCCGTGGGTCGAGTCCTTCGGCGGCACGGGTTTCCGCGTCATCGAGCAATCCTTCCGGCGCGTCCGTTCGGGAGACGTCCATACCTGGGACTATCAGCTGCTCGTGCAGATGTTGCGCGACGGCCAGCTGACGGTGATCCCCCGTCGCAATCTCATCCTGAACATCGGCTTCGGGGGCGGCGGCACCCACTTCGTCGGCGCCGGCCGCCCATGGTGGGCGCCGGATCGGGCGGAAGATTTCCAGGGTGACTGGTCGCGCGAAACGGAGGTGAAGGTCTGCGAGCGTTTCGACCGGCATTACAAGATATCCTCGCACGCCGGAGGCGGCAAGTGGCAGCGGAGCTGGCTGAAAATAAAGCGGCGGCTTCACTCCTTGGTCGCGCGCCTCGGTCGTCCCGCTGCCTTGGTTGACTGAACCTGGCTTCAGCCGAGCTGGCGGACCTCGCGGCGTGCTCGCATCTGCACGCAGGCTTCGGTCAGTCTGAGCCGCAGCCTAAGGCCTAGGTAGCGGAGGGTGGCGGCCAGCCATCCGAGACGATCACGTGGGCCCAGCCCTGTGCCGTGCCAGAGCCCGCGCCTGCTCGCCGCTGCTTCGCGCGTCCGCTCGGAGAGGATGCGCAGGGAGTGATGCCCGGCCGGGAGCCGGTCCTCGTGCTGCTCCCTGAGGCGTTTCGACTCTTCCATGAACAGCCTGTCCAGCACCTGGTTGAGCGCCCGCGGCGGGACGCCCGTCTCTTTCGCATGGATGCAGAAATCAGCTCCCGCGACGGGCACGAGGCATAGCTTCATTTCCGACGAATGGCGCAGGGTCCAGGCGGTGTCGCCATGCGTCCCGTAGACCGTCGGCAAGGGCCTCGCCCGGAGGAAATCACCCCGAAAGAGGTCGCTCGCCCAGCTACCCAGCAGGGCGTTCGGCTTGGATTTCCGGAACGCGAAGTAGCAGACCGCGGCCGGGGTCAGCACCACGACGCCTTGGCCGGCCAGGATGTCATGGATCTCCGCATTGGCGAAGTCGCTACCTTGGTA
>JBILXR010000096.1:0-7246 GCA_044378215.1 Opitutales bacterium | reverse complement strand
CTTGACGCAGGGCGGGCACCAGGTGGCCCAGACGTTGATCATACGATACTTGTTCGACTTGTTGGCGCGGAGGTCGGCGATGCCGGCCTTGTCGATGAGCTCGACGGTGACCGGGGTCTTGGCCCAGATCTCATGCTTGGCATCGTGCAGGGCCTTCTTTTCGCGCCACTTGGTGGAGCAACCCATGGGCTTGGTGAGCTCGAGTTCGACGGGCTTACCCGCAAGGATGGCGTCCACGGCGTTCTGGCAGTCCTTGGACTTCACGGTACTGTCGTCGTAGAAACGGGAGTCGTCGAAACGGCCCTGGTAGCGGAGCTTCAGGTTCTTATCGAAGACGAAGACGTGCGGGGTCGCGAGGCAACCGTAGGCGCGGGCGACCGCCTGGGTGTCGCCGTCATAGAGGTAGTCGAAGGTCCACTTGTTCTTCTCGGCGTAGGGCTTCATCTCCTCGTAGGAGTCGCCGAACTCACCGTAGCCGAGCTCGTCCTTGCTGAGACCATCCGGGTGGTTCGGATTGATCGCGAGGAGCTTCACGCCCTTACCCTTATACTCTTCGTAGAACTTCTGGAGGCGACGCTCGATGCTGTGCGAGGTCGGGCAGTGATTGGAGGTGAAGAGCACGACGAGCGCTTCGCCACCGGTGTACTCGGCGAGCTTGTGCTTCTTGCCGTCGGTGCCGAGCAGCTCGAAATCCGGAGCGGTGTCGCCGCTCTTGAGCGTTCGGATATCAGGAGGGTGACCGTTGACCAGACCAGGGGCGTCGGCGGCGCGGACGCCGACGACGGCGGCCAGGACGGCGAGGAGGGACATTAGGCTCTTCATGGGGTATAAGGGGATATGGATTAGAGTCCCGAAATCCCCCGGTGTTCCAACCTGAAAATGGTCAGACCAACCCGAAGGGCCTTCCTAGGTCCTCGGACGAGCCATCCTCGCAGTCGACCAAGGTCAACGCCCCCGCTCGGACGTAAAATACGGCTACCTGACGATACCGGCGCCCGAACTCGACCGCGCCGGGCAGACCCACGGTTACGCCCCAGCCCGGCTCAAGATGGAAGCCATCCGCCGAACCCCCGGTGAGGCGATGCAGACGAAACCCGGCGCCCTGGAGCTCGGCCGTAAGCATGTCGTCGGCCGCGACGTTATCTGCCGCCGACGCTGCCCTGCCCTCCGGATCATAGGCGGTGATGATCGCGAAGTCAGCCGGCCAGTCCGCCGGCAACGGTTCACCCCGGAACACGGCCTGGGCGAAGAGACGTCGGAGGGACGGGTTCACCTGGTCAACTTCTGGGAACTCCCATTCGGTGGCGATGGAAAACCCTTTGCCATCAGGATAGTCATCGCCTTCCCTATCCTCATGCGACCCCTGCTGCTGACCCTACTGACGGCCCTCACCCTCGCCGCCCACGCCGCCCCGAAGCCGAATATCGTCATCATCCTGGCCGACGACCTCGGTTATGGCGACCTCGGGTGCTACGGACATCCGACCATCAAGACGCCGAACCTGGATCGCATGGCCGCCGAAGGCCTGCGCTTCACGCAGTTCTATTCCGCCGCCGAAGTCTGCACGCCCAGCCGCGCGGCGCTCATGACCGGTCGCTACCCGGTCCGCTCCGGCATGGCCCATAACCAGTTCCGCGTCCTGCGTGCCATTTCCACCGGCGGCTTGCCTGCTTCCGAAGTCACCCTCGCCGAAACGCTGAAGTCCGCCGGCTACGCCACGGGCATCATCGGCAAGTGGCACCTCGGCGTCTGGGCCAACAACCTGCCGCAGCATCACCCGCTCGACCATGGCTTCGATTTCCACTTCGGACTCATGCACTCGAACGACATGAACCCGACGCCGGGTAATCCGCCCAAGGCCAACTCCCTCGTCGCGCAGGATCCGGCCTGGTGGAATGCCGCCCTCTACCGCGGCCGCGAACTCCTCGAGCCCCGCACTGACCAGACGCAGCTGACGAAGCGCTACGCCGAAGAGGCCGCGAAGTTCATCGGCGCGAACAAGGACAAGCCGTTCTTCCTGTACCTGCCGCACACTTTCCCGCACACGCCCCTATTCGCTTCCGAGCGCTTCAAGGGCAAGAGCTCACGCGGCATCTACGGCGACGTGCTCGCGGAGCTCGACTGGAACGTCGGCGAAGTGCTCAAGGCGCTCAAAGCCAATGGCGTGGCCGATAACACGCTGGTCTTCTTCACCAGCGACAACGGCCCTTGGACGCTCATGGGTACCGAGACCGGCGGCAGCGCCGGCCTGCTCAAGGACGGCAAGGGCAGCACCTGGGAAGGCGGCATGCGCGTACCCGGCATCGCTTGGTGGCCCGGCAAGATCAAGCCTGGCGTGACCGACAACGTCGCCACGATGCTCGACCTCTATCCGACCGTCGCGAAGCTCGCCGACGCGAAGGCTCCGACCGATCGTCCGATGGACGGCGCCGACCTCTCACCTCTCCTGCTCGAGGAACGCTCCGTCGACCGCGGACTCTTTTGCTACTACCGGGGCGAGAAGCTCTACGCCGCACGCTTAGGCGACTGGAAAATCCATTTCATCACCCAAGGATCCTACGGCGACCCCAAGCCGATCGAGCACCCTAAGCCCCAGCTCTTCAACCTGGCCGTCGACCCCTCCGAAGCCCACGAGATCTCGGCCGAGCATCCGGACGTCGTGGCCCGCCTAGCGGCTGCCGTGGAGCAGCACCGTGCGACCGTGACCCCAGTCCGCAGCCAGCTGATCGACGTCGTCGCCAAGTAAGGGTTCAGCCTTCCCTCAGGGCCGTTTTCGCCCTATCTCTTTCGCACGGGCCTATAGCTCAACGGTTAGAGCACGGAACTCATAATTCCTTGGTTCTGGGTTCAAATCCCGGTGGGCCCACCAACTTTCAACCGACGGACTTAATCCTTTCCCAGAAGGGAAAATAGCCGCGGGTGGCGTGAGGGAAATACTCGGCATCCCAAGCCCTCCGGCGCCAGATCATGACGATGCCGGCGGCAGCCAAGGCGGCCTCGAGGGCGAGCGCTTCGGCCAGCCAAGGTCCGACGAAAGGACGATAGGCGACGACGGCCTGTAGGTTGCTCTGCTTGGTCCACTCGACCAGTGAAGACGACAGGTCCGATGTCTCACCAGAAGTGACGGGAGCTCCGAAATGCTCACCGGCTCGCTTCGCTCCGTCACACAAAGCCGCCTGCGTCCAGGTCGCGACTTTCTCCGACCATCCGGCACGGACGCTGATATCGGTCGGCCACGCAGCGTTGACGGCTCGGACCTTTAATTCAGCCAGCTCACCCTGCTCGACCGCTAAGTCTTCTGGGTGCACCCACAGGCCGATGCGTTCGTAAGTCTTGAGCAAAACCACCTGCGCAGGGTCTTCGAACCACGCCGCCACTTTAGGCAGGGGCTCCTCTTTGATGACGAAAGGCGCCGAGGCGAGCTGAGCGGCCTCAGGCGCATGCGACCCATCGGTGTAGAAGGCGATATTATCCGCCCGTGCGACATACGTCTTCCCCGGCGTCTGCAAGCCCGCGACCCAACGCCAGGAGAGCGTATTACTGGCGACATCCCCGTCGAGCAGCTGTTCATAAAAGAAGGCGGCTCCGAGCTCCCACGGCAGACGCAACGTGAAGATCCAGATGGAGGCGAACCACATGCGGGCATGGTTATGAAGGTAGCCGGTGGACACGAGTTCCTGCGCCCACGCATCGAACCCCGCGATGCCGGTCTTCCCCGCGAGGGCGGCTGCCAGCGTCGAACTTTGTTCGGCCGTCAATGACGCCCGCAACCGCGGGACGGACTCCGCCCAGCGCGACCAGGCCGCCGGACGTTGTTCGAGCCACCCCTTCCAATATGTCCGCCAATAGACCTCTTGGACAAACTTCTCAACGGCAGGAAAAGACCATCGCACTCTGGCCGCCGCGACGATCTCCGACTCCAACAGCAGACGCTTCTGCACCCATGGTGAGATCCGCGAAACATTCTCATGTCCAGGGCGAACATAATTCCTTTCGGCCGCATAGCGTCCGGCGGCCGGCAAAAATTCCTCCAGACGCGACGAAGCGGCGGCGCGGGTCGGGATGAAAGCCAAAGGCTCGGGCATGAGATGACCTAAGCGGAAGCCAACCCCACCGCAAACGAACCCGAAACAAAGCCTCCCACCCGCCGGCATCAGCAGGCAATCGACTTGGCAGCCCCATCAGCTCCCCGCAGGCTTTCCCCATGCGCCCCGTGCTCTCCTCCCTGCTCTGCCTGGCTTCTTTGGTCATGGCCGAAGAGAAACCCGACCTCACCGTCGTCGACCTTTCAGGACAGAAAGAACGCCAGATCGTCATCGGTGCCGGGACGCAATCTGTCTACCATGGCCATCCGACGACCCTGCTCATGCCGGACGGCCGCACGATCTTCGCGGTCTGGTGCATCAACCACGGCGGCTCGGCCGGGCCGATGGCGCGCAGCGAAGACGGCGGCCTGACCTGGACGCGCCTCGATGCGGAGCTGCCGAAGGGCTTCTCCACCCACCAGAACTGTCCCAGCATCTACCGCATCGTCGACCCCGTCGGCAAAGCCCGCCTGTGGGTCTACTCGGCGGCCCTCGGCAAACGCGGCGGCCCGGGGATGCCAAGCATCATGAGCGAGGACGAGGGAAAGACCTGGAAAGAGATGCCACCGCTCAATCTGCCTTGCGTGATGACTTTCAGCAGCATGGTCAGGCTCAAGGACGGACGGACGCTCGGCCTCTACCACCGCGGCCCCGGCGGCGCCGACAAGACCCCGCTGGTGACCTTGCAGATGATCACGGCGGACGGCGGCTTCACCTGGTCCGAACCGCGCATCGTCGCCGAGTTGGCCGGCAAGAATCCCTGTGAGCCCTATGTCTTCCGCTCGCCTGACGGCAAGGAACTGGCCTGCTTGCTGCGCGAGAACACCCACAAGGGCCGCAGCCTGATGATGTTCAGCCAGGACGAAGGCGCGACCTGGTCCAAGCCCGTGGATACCAACTGGGGCCTCACCGGCGACCGTCACAATGGCGTCTTCACGTCGGACGGCCGCATGGCGGTGTGCTTCCGTGACCAAGCACTCAACAGCCCGACGCGCGGTCACTTCGTCGCCTGGGTCGGCAACTATGACGACCTGAAATCCGGCCGCCCCGGGCAATACCGCATCAAGCTGCTCCATCATTACGGCAAGCGGCTTGGCGACTGCGGCTACCCCGGCGTCGAACTTCTCCCCGATGGTACGATCGTCACCACGACCTACGTGAAATACGCCGACGGCCCCGAGCAGAACTCGGTGGTCAGCGTGCGCTTCAAACTCAGCGAGACCGACGCGCTGCTGGAGCGTTAACGCTTCACGGGCTGCTGGCCGGTCAAGGTGCGTCGATCCGGACGGTCGACGCCGACCTTCACCGCATAGGTGCCGGCCGCAAAAACCGGAGGCGAAAACTCCTTAACCCCGAACAGGCGGCGGACATAGACGGTCTCGCCGGTCTGCTCATGGATGACTTGCACGACCGCTCGGTCGCCTTCGGTGCCGAGGTCGATGGTCGGCAGATAGCCGGTGGCCTTGCGTCCATCGTTATCCTGCAGGCGGAAGGTCTGCGGCCAACCCGGAAACTGCTCGCCATCGCCCTTGCGTGAGTCGCTGAAACGCGGCCAACATTCGAAGGTGACGGTCTGCCTGGCGACCTGGAAACGGGCGACGCCATAGCCATCCGCACGCTGGCGTTCATCCTGGATGTCTCCCGGATTAGCGTAGGCGAGGACCGACATGCGGTTACCGAGACCATCGAGGAAATCTCCGGTCCACGGCAAAGGACTGCCGGCCACCGGATTCAGGCCGGCCTTCTCGTCCTTCGGATGCCACCAGCGACCGTAGATCGTGTTCACCAAAGCCGGGCTGGTCAGCGAATAGGGGCCGTCGCCGAAGGCTTCGATGCCATGCTTGACGGTGACGGCGAGATGCTGGTCGCCGCATAGGTGAACGGCCTGCACCCGTCGCAGCGCACGCAAGGCTTCGTCGCGTCCCTTCTGCGGCCAGCCGTTACAATCCAAGTCGGCGAGAAGGCGGTCATCCCGCTTACCATGCATGTGGACGGCCCCGCAGAAAGCGGTCGCGGACAAGACAGCCTTGTGGCGGACGCCCACCCAATCTTCCGACCAGGCGGCGAGGAACTTCAGCTGTCGCTCACCGAGGAGCTGCAAGCCCGGCAGGTCGATGGACTTAGGATCGTATTTCTCGTCGGTGACGTGGTCGGGGCGAGGGCCTTGCTGCGGGATCTTGCCGAGCGGCCCGGACTTGAACTTACGGTCTTCCAGGATGGCGAAATCCATGCCGCCGACCTTGAGGCGGGTATAGAATACGTCGATTCCCCGCTGGACGGGGGTCGGGTCGAAAGCATCCGGGAGGTGCCACGACTGCTGACGTTGGACCATGTTCACGTAGGCGACCGGGAACATGTAACCGCCGTCCGCATTACCGGGCGCGGTCGAGAGTTTACCGTCTTCGCCCCAGAGATTGGGATGACCGACGTCGTGGTCATCAGGGATGCAGATCGTCGGACGATTCTTCATCACGTCGCGGAACTGCAGGCCGAACTCGATCCAGCCGGCGGTGTGTTCGGTATGGCGATAGGTCTGGTCGCCGGCGAAGAAGAGAAGGTCCGGATCCTGACGGTGCAGGTTGTCGAGGATCTCCGGCCGCGCGCCCGTCGTGCGGCTGGAATTGCAGGACATGTTGGCCACGACGATGGCGTCCTTGTCGATCGGGTCACGGCGCACCAGGCCCTCGAAGGAAGCCTTCTCGCCATGACGTACCCGGTAGGCCACGTCCTTGGAGCCATCCCAGCCCTCGACGCGGAAGTGCGCGCTCCAACCCGGGAAGACGACCTCGGTCTTGGCCGACTCGATCCATCGCCCATCCCGCTTGAACTCCAGGCGTACTTCCTTGGACTCGTCGGGATACAGCGGGTAGAGCTGGGCGGAGAGCTTCAAAACGCCGGCCTGCTGGGCGTACAGGGCGAACGCGATGACCTGATCGCGCGCCACCAGCATCGTCGGTGCGGCCGGACCCGCGGCGGGCTTCTTCTTGGCCTTGGGGCCGGGACGCGGCTCCCACCAGGCGCCGGTCGCCAACGAATCGAGACCAGGGAAATCTGCGCCGAAGGGCTTGATGGTTTTCTCCGGTGGCACCGGGGCCGAGAAAAGGACGGAGGCCAGCAAGCAAAGCAGGTAACGCATCGGAAACGGGGTTGAGGTGGGGGGG
>JBILXR010000095.1:0-7286 GCA_044378215.1 Opitutales bacterium | reverse complement strand
CGACTCCGCCACCCTCGCCGACGGCGCCCTGAAGATCAAGAGCACCGGTCTGGTGCTCAAGCGCACCATCCGCCACAGCCCGAGCGAAGGCCTCGCCGCCCCCAAGGACGCGACCATCCTCTTCGACGGCAAGAACGCCGACGCCTGGGAGAAAGGCACGATCGACCCGCGCGGCTTCCTCGAAGCGAACACGAAGACCAAGCAGGCCTTCACCGACTTCAAACTGCACCTCGAGTTCTTCCTCCCCTTCAAGCCCCTCGGCCGCGGCCAGGGCCGCGCCAACAGCGGCCTCTACCTCCAGCACCGCTACGAAGTCCAGGTCCTCGACAGCTTCGGCCTCAAGGGCCTCGATAACGAGTGCGGCGGGATCTATAAGAACGCCGCGCCCAAGGTGAACATGTGCTTCCCGCCCCTGCAGTGGCAGACCTACGACGTCGACTTCACCGCCGCCAAGTTCGATAAGGACGGCAAGAAGACCGCCAACGCCGTCGTCACGGTCCGCCACAATGGCGTCACCGTCCACGACGCCCTGGAACTCAAGGGCGCGACCCCGGGCGGCGGTTTCAAGACCGAAGTCCCCGCCCCCGGCCCTTTCTACCTGCAAGGCCACGGCAACCCCGTCGTCTACCGGAACATCTGGGTGGTTGCGAAGTAAGCGACAGGGGTAGGGATAGGGACAGGGATAGGGGTTGGCCTAATATGGTCTGAATCCGACCGAGGAGCAGGCCTGGGGCTTTGGCCTAGGTGCGTAAATCTATTTGCTACTAATGAAACTGCTTTCATATGTAGAAGCATGGCACTCCCCCGCCCACCCCGTCATGCCAAGTCAGGCGTCGCCTACTCCGGATTCAGCACCCCAGGACTGGATCGCGCGCTCGCGATCCTCAACTGCCTGAGCACCCACCCTTCCGGCCTCAGTCTCTCGGAGATCGCCGAGCAGCTCGGACTCTCGACCAACTTCGTCTATCGCACCACGCAGTCCCTCGTCGCTCACGGTTACCTGCTCCGCGACGGCGAGAAGCGCTTCACCCTCGGCCCTGGCCTGCTGCGCCTGAGCCAGCCGTTCGTCGATGACGTCCCCCTCGCCGAAGCCGCGCTGCCGGCGATGCGCTGGCTGAGCGAACAGACCGGCGAAGCCGCCCATCTCGGCGTGATCTCAGGAGAAGAAGGCGTGGTGCTGGAGCGGGTCATCGGCACCGCCCCGATCAAGTTCTACGTCGAGCGCGGCGTCCGATTCCCGCTCCATACCAGCGGACCCGGCAAGGTCATGCTGGCCTACCGTGACGCAGCGGAACGCGACCGCACGATCGCGGGGATGAAGTTCACGCGCTTCCAGCCGCATACCATCACGAACGCCAAAGCCCTCCTCGCCTGCCTGCAGGTCGTGCGTCGCCAAGGCTGGGCCACCGACATGGGCGAGCACGTCGAAGGACACAACTGCGTGGCGGCGCCGATTTTCGATACCGCCGGCACGGCGATCGCCAGCCTCTGGATCACGGGCACCAGCCAGCGCCTCGACGCCGAACGCATCGCCAAGCTCACCCATGTCGTGACGAAGGCCGCCAAGATGGCCTCCGAAGCACTGCATCCCAAGAGCGCCCTGCGCTGAGATGACGCCGCTACCCACGATCATCTTCTGGACGGCCGGCCTGGCCTGTCTGGCTGACCTTGCGCGGGCCGCCACGCTCCCAGGCATCGAGCAGACGTGCTTCGAGTGCCATGACAAAGAGACCGCCAAGGGCGACGTCGACCTGAGCGCCCTGCCCTTCGACGCGAAGGACCCCCAGAACCGCGAGCGCTGGGCGCACGTCTACGACGTCATCGTGAAGGGCGAGATGCCCCCGAAGAAGAAAGCCCTTGCCTCGGCCGACCGACAGAAACTCGCGGACGAGATCGCCGGCCCGCTGCTCGCCGCCGACGTAGCCGACATCAAAGCCAACGGACGCGGGCCGCGCCGACGACTGAATCGGGATGAATACGAACAGAACCTTCGCGACCTTCTGCGCCTACCAGATCTGGACATCCGGGACATCCTGCCGGCCGACCGCGAAGGCCACCACTTCAACAAGACCTCCGCGACCCTGGACATGTCGCGCGTCCAGCTGACGGCCTACCTGGATGCCGCCGAGGCCGCGCTGCGCCAGGCCATGAACACCGGCTCCGCCGCACCGAAACCGAAATCATATCGCTTCGTCGGCACGGCCCTTTTTCCCTCCAACACTACCTTTGGAAACAAAGAAGCCATGTTCTTCGCGCGCGACGGACGTTCGCTGAGCGCCGAGGAGCTGAAAGCCAAGGACGTCGCCAAAGACGCCACCATCGAACTCGCCCTCTTCAGGTCCGCCCACTGGCCATACTTCGGATACCCGAAAGGATTCGTAGCCACCCAGCCTGGCTATTACCGAGTCCGTTTCTCCGCCCGCGCCGTCCTCCAGCAGAAAGGCTACGTCCTCACCACGGCCGTCAACCCTGTCCCGATGACCTTCCGGGCGCGTAAGCCATCCGGCCCGGATGTCTCCGGCGACGTCCGCGCCACCGGCGGCACCCTGGACATCCAACCCACCACGGCCACTTACGAGACGACCATCCGACTGCTCGCAAAAGAGACCTTTGAATACAGCCTGCTCGGCCTGCCCGTCCCCTTGGCTAGGAACGTCAAAGGCGGCCCGCCCACCTATCGGTACCCGCCGCTCCCGGCCGGCGGCCAGCCGGGAGTCGCCTTCCAATGGATGGAGGTCGAAGGGCCGCTCCAGGCGACTGCGTCGGATGCTCCCTGCCGCACCCTGTTCCCCGAGCATATAGCGCCGACGGACGCCAAGGCCTTGCTGCGCCACTTCGTGAGCCAGGCGGCCCGCGAACCCGTCGATGAGGAGACCCTTCGCCACTACGACGGCCTGATCCAAGCCCGTCTCCAAAGAAAGGAGCCCCTGAACGACGCCCTGCTGGCCGCCTACAAAGCCTTCCTGTGCTCCGGCCACTTCCTCTACTTACGGGAACCCGCCCACGACGCCGATCACTTCGCGGTCGCCGATCGCCTCTCCCATTTCCTCGCGAACAGCCGGCCCGACGCCCGTCTCCGCGGATTAGCCGCGGACGGCAAACTGGGTGACTCTGCGTTGGGCGCCGAGACCGACCGACTACTGGCCGACGCCGGCTTCAATCGGTTCGTCCGCGCCTTCACGGATTACTGGCTTAGCCTGCGCCATGTCCGGCGCGACGACCCGGATATCCGCCTCTACCCTGAGTATCGGTTCGACGACTATCTCGTCGAAAGCATGGGCGAAGAAACCCGCACCTATTTCACCGGCCTCATCCGCGAAAATCTGCCCGCCCGGAACCTCGTGCAGGCTGACTTCATCTACGCGAACGACCGACTGTCCCGGCACTACGGCCTACCTCCGCTCCAAGGTTCGGCGATGCGCAAGGTGACGCTCCCCGCAGGCAGCCCGCTCGGCGGCCTGCTCACCCAAGCCGCGATCCTCAAGGTCACCAGCAACGGCACGACGACCTCCCCCGTCGTCCGCGGCGCCTGGGTCATGGAACGCATCATCGGCGAACCTCCGCCCCCGCCGCCCGCCAAAGTGCCGGCGGTCGAACCCGACATCCGCGGGGCCAAATCCATCCGGGACCTGCTCGCCCGGCACACCCAGGACCAATCCTGCGCGAATTGCCACGCCCGCTTCGACCCCGCAGGCTTCGCGCTCGAGAACTTCGATATCCTCGGCGGATGGCGCCAGCGCTATCGCGGGCTGGAGCTCGGCGACAAAGTCGACGGCATCGACCGCGCCGGACATGACTTCAGCTACACGCTCGCCGACGCTGTCGACGCGGGCGGCAAGCTCCGCGACAGCCGGAAGTTCGCCGACGTCCGCGAGCTCAAGGCCCACTTTGCCGCCCAACCTCGCCAGCTCGCCCGTAATCTCCTGCATCAATTCGTCCTCTACGCGACCGGCACGCCGGTCCGCTTCGCGGACCGGCCGAAGATCGAAGCCATCTTGGACGCCTGCGCCCAGGATGAGTATCGCGTGCGCGACCTGCTGCACGGCTTCATCCAAAGCCCCCTCTTCCGCGGCCCTCCGCGCTGATCATGAAAGCCCCGCATATCGCCCGTCCGCTCTCCCGTCGCCGCTTCCTCAGCGGAGCCGGCGCCTTCCTCGCCCTGCCCCTCCTCGGCAGTTTCACGCCGGTCTTCGGGCGCGCGAAAGCCGCCGCGCCGCCCCAGCGGATGCTGCTGATCTCGAATAACCTCGGGGTGCTGCCCACCCAGTTCTTCCCCACGCAGACGGGTCGCGACTACGCGGCTTCGCCTTACTTGGCGACGCTGGCGGCCTTCCGCGATGATTTCACGGTCTTCAGCGGCCTCTCCCATCCGGACGTCGTCGGCGGACATAGCACCGAAAACTGCTTCCTGACCGCCGCGCGTGGTCCGACCAAGAGCGGCTTCCGCAACGAGATCTCGTTGGACCAGTTCGCCGCCGAGAAACTCGGGCAGGTCACGCGACTCCCGACGCTCAACCTCGGAGTCAATATCGACAAGGCGAACCGCAGCCTCTCCTGGACCCGCGACGGCGTCCTCCTGCCGGCCGAAGACAGCGCCTCCGCCCTGTTCCGAAAGATGTTCCTCCAAGGCAATCCCGCCGAGGTGGCCCGGCAGCTCCACCGTCTCGAGGAACGCGGCAGCATCCTGGACACCCTGCTCGACGACACCAAGCGCTACGCCCGTGATCTCGATGGCGCCGATCGCACCCGTCTCGACCAATACCTGAGCTCCGTGCGGGAGGTGGAAGATCGCCTACGCACCGCCCAGGAGTGGGAAATGCGCCCCAAGCCCAAGACCGACCGGGAGATGCCGACCGACATCACGGATCGCCAGCTCTTCTTCGCGAAATTCGACCTCATGCTGTCGATGGCTCAGCTCGCCTTCGAGTCGGACTCCACCCGCATCGTCACCCTGATGGTCGACGCCTTCGCCACGCCGGTCTTCAAACTGCACCCGGATCAGAATACGACGGACGGTTACCATAACCTGAGCCACCACGGCCAATCCGTCGAAAAAGTGCGCCAGCTCAAGGACGCCGACCAGCAGCAGATGACGCTGCTCGCCAAAGTCCTCGGCCGGCTCACCGAACACCGCGAAGGCGACCAGCGTCTGCTAGACCGGACGATGGTGCTCTTCGGCAGCAACCTGGGCGACGCCAACACGCACGATAACACCAACCTGCCGATCCTGCTCGCCGGTGGCGGCTTCAAGCACGGCCAGCACCTCGCCTTCCGGCGCGACCAGAACACGCCGCTCTGCAATCTTTACGTCTCCATGCTCCGTAAGATGGGCGTCGACGCCGATGCGTTCGGCTCAAGCACCGGCCCCCTCATCGGCTTAAGCTAAGCCGTCTTCTCAACGGCAATTCAGTTTTACCACCCCTGCCCCTACCCCTCCCCCTACCCCTCTTTTACCATGCGCCTCCTCACCCTCCTGCTCGCGTCCTCCCTCTTCGCGGCCGAACACAAGATCAAGCCGGGTGATGACCCCCAGGCGGTGATGGATGCCGCCGCGCCTGGCGACAAACTTACCTTCCTGCCCGGCCTGCACCAGCATGGCCTGAAGAAGCACCGCGCGATCCTGTATGTCGATAAGTCCGTCGAGATCGAACTGATGGCCGGCGCGACGCTCAAGCTCACTGACGACTTCTGCAGACTGGAGAAGGCCGGCGAGATCACGACCGACCAGGATGCCGGCAAGAAACTCGACGACCTCGAGATCGGCGGCGACTACGACCTGAGCGGCGTCCGCGAATTCACCATCGTCACGGACAGCGAAGGCAAGGACGGCAAGCCCGACACCTTCGCCTGGGGTGACAAGTTCAGCGACACCTCCCACAAGCGCACCCCGATCACGGGTGATTGGCAGGAGCTCAGCCGCGGCGTGAAGGTGAAGTTCGGCAGCAAGACCGGCCACAACGTCCGCAGCGTCTGGTATGTCAGCTACGACGGCCCCGAGGCCTACGGCATCCGCATCGGCCACGGCCGCCAGCCCGACGTCATCTCCGGAGTCCGCATCACCGGCAAGGGCACGATCGACATGAACGCCTCCCACAATGTCCAACCTGGCTTCCTGGTGAAGAACATCAACGCCTGCGTGCTCATCCATGGCCGCGTCCGCAACGTGCTCGTCGAGGGCATCACGATGACCGACACGAACCGCTCGGTCATGGCCTATGGCGAACACACGGGCAAGTTCCTCCCCGGCGGCAAAGTCGGCCCGGGCGAATCGTTCGACGCCGAGAACATCACGGTGCAGTTCACGCGTACGCTTAACCCGAACGGAAGCGGCTATCTCCTCGGACACCCTTCCTTCCGCGGACAGATCCGGAACTTCCGCTGTAACTTCAACTACATGGAGACCAAGACGACCTCCATCGAACCGAACTTCAACCTCGATGGCTATGAGGTCATCGGCAACGTCATCAAAAGCGGCGGCGAGGCCATCCACTGCTGGCGCCATTCCAAGAACGGCGTCATCTCGGACAACCTCCGCGTGGGTGACAATACGTTCAAGCCGGTGATCCTTTCCGGCGCCCCGAGAGGATGGGAACCGCCGATGCCTCCAGCCGCCAAGAATAACCTCAACGCGATGGGCAGCCGTGCCTCCGGCCCCCTCTCCACCCTGACCCCGAAGCCGTTCGGCCGCCGCCTGCTCGTCAGTGATTACGTCGGCAACAAGGTCGCCATTGTCGCCGCCGATGGACGCGTCGAGTGGTCCACCCCTGCCGAGAAACCGCAGGACTCCTGGCTCCTACCCAATGGCAACGTTCTCTTCAGCCACGTCAAAGGCGCCAAGGAAGTGAAGCCGGACCAATCTGTCGCCTGGGAATACGTCGCTGACGCCAAGACCGAGATTCAAGGTTGCCAGCCGCTCGCCGACGGACGCGTGCTCGTCGTCGAATGCGGCCCGGGCCGACTCCTCGAGATCGGTCGCGACGGCAAGATCGCCAAGGCGATAAAAGTCCCATTAACGCCGACCATCCGCACCCACGAACAGATGCGTGGTTGTCGCAAGACGACGGACGGACGCTACCTCGTCAGCGCCAAAGGCGATCACGCCATCCTGGAGCTATCGGCCGACGGCAAACTCCTGCGCAATCTGGCCGTGAAGGGCGAACCGCATGACGTCCGCGAACTCGCCAACGGCAACTGGCTCGTCGCCCTCGGCGAAGGCGACGGCGTCGTGGAATACGACAAGGCCGGCAAGATCGTCTGGAGCATCGGCCGCGACGAAGTCACCGACA
>JBILXR010000094.1:0-7299 GCA_044378215.1 Opitutales bacterium | reverse complement strand
ATCGGATCCTTCGGATCGAGACCGACGACGGAGCCGTCCTCGACGAAGACCGTCGGCACGCGGTCGCCGGTGGCGGCCATGATGAACGAATAGGTGAAGCCGATCTGGTTGGGCGACGGATCGATCTGCTTGTTCCAATCGACGTCGCCGGAGCCCAGGCCGAGATGCCACTTGCCGACCACGCCGGTGGCGTAGCCGAGTTTGGCGAGGCTGGCCGCCATCGTCGGGCGACCGGGCTTGATGATGAGACGGGCATCGCCCGGCAGCACGCCGGTGCCTTGGCGACGCCAGGCGTATTCGCCGGTGAGCAGCGAATAGCGCGACGGCGTGCAGGTGGCCGAGGTGCAGTAGCCCGAGGTGAAGCGGGTGCCCTGCGCGGCGAGACGGTCAAGGTTCGGGGTCGGGATGACCTTCGCGCCGTAGCAGCCGAGGTCGCCCCAGCCGATGTCGTCGGAGTAAAGCAGCACGATGTTGGGCGGACGTTTCTCGGCCGCGAAGGCGGAGAGGACGCAGGACAAGGCAACCAGGGGCAGGAGGCGCATGGTGGTTGGTAAGCCCGGCCGAGACGGAAACCAAGCCTACAGATAAGCCACCCCTTGCTTGCCAAACCCGCCCCGAAAGCCCAATCAGAAGACGACCATGCGTTTCGCCAAATACCACGCCCTCGGCAACGATTACCTCGTCCTCGAGCCCAAGGACTGCCCCGCCCTCTTTTCGCCGGAAGCCATCCGCAAGGTCTGTCACCGCCACTTCGGCCTCGGTTCCGACGGCATCCTCTACGGACCGATCGAACGCACAGACGGTACCTTCGGCTTGCGCATCCTGAATCCCGACGGCTCCGAAGCCGAGAAGTCCGGCAACGGCATCCGCATCTTCTGCCGCCACCTCCTCGAGACCAAGCGCATCAAGGAAGGCCAGGAGTTCAAGCTGCACACCCTCGGCGGCATCGTCCGCTGCGAAGTCTTCGAAGGCGGCAACCGTATCCGCGTCGAGATGGGCAAGGTCTCCTTCCGCGCGCCGGTCATCCCGCACGTCGGCGCCGACCGCGAAGTCCTCGGCGAAGAAATCACCGTCCTCGGCAAGACCTTCAAGTATTGGGCCGCGACCGTCGGCAACCCCCACTGCGTGATCCCGGTCGACCACCTCACGGCCGACCTCGCCAAGACCTACGGCCCGCACCTCGAGGTTCACCCCAATTTCCCGAACCGCACCAACGTGCAGTTCATGAAGATCATGGACCGGAAGAACGTGCGCATCGAGATCTGGGAACGCGGCGCCGGCTACACCATGGCTTCCGGCTCCTCCTCCTCGGCTTCGGCCGCTGTGGCCCGTAAAATGGGCCTGGTTGACGCCGATTTGACGGTTAATATGCCCGGAGGTCAGATTATCATTGGCATCGGTGAGGATTATTCCATCGTGATGACAGGCCCGACGACCCCCGTAGGCATCTTCGAGATGCACCCAGGAGTCCCGGTCCAAGACGTCGCCGTCTAGGCGATACGTCTTCCCGCTAGGTTTTTCCTCCTTTGGCGCGTCCTTTCGGACGTCGCTTTTCACCGCACACCCTCACCATGGCGCCGCGTCAGCCGTTGCCCAACATCTCCGAAGACGATCTCATCGATCTCGCGGGAGGCGCGACCGTGCTCCTCGCCAAGGAGCTGGTGGCCAAAGGTAGGGTGAAAAAGGCCCTCTGGACCCCCCCGGTCGCGGAGGCCCTGGTGGACGACGGCACCGAATCCCGCGAAGCCCGCTGGAACCTGCGCTCGGTCACCTTCCAGCGCAACGAATGCGGCTGCGACGTCTCGGTCGGCCGAAGGAAGCTCTGCGTCCACTCCGTGGCTGCCTATCTGGTCCTCGCGGCCAAGGAAGGCTACCTGAAAGCCGAGCCCGCGCCGCCGGCCAAGCCCGCCGCCCCGCCCGGCAAACCGCCGACGACGGCGGTGACCAAGGAAAAAACGACGGACCCTAAGAAGGAAAAATCAAAGCAAGCGGAGACGACCCCGGCAGGACCCCGGCTCAAATCCCTCACCCTTTCGGAAAAACGCGGCACGCCCATCGAGGTACGCTTCATCGTGCCGCCGAACATCGCGACCGCCGCCGTGCGCGATGAGATCATCTGCCGCCTCGAACTGCGCGTCGACGGCGCCCAGGTGGCCCCGGAGAATCTCGACCGCAGCAAGGCCTGGACCATCGAGCCTGATACGGTCTTCTTCCTGGCGATCCTCGAGAACCTCTGCCACGGCAAGCTGCAGGGCATCCTGCCGCTCACCCGCCGCCACCTGCGCCAGCTCCTCGCCATCGGCAAGGGCCTGCAGATCTTCCGCATGGCCAACGCGCCGGAGACCCCGCTTACCTGGGACGGCGACCATCTCGACAAGGTCCACGAACATCTCGACGAGCCCGTCGCGACCCCGCAGACCAACGCCGCCGGCGAGACGCCGGACGACGGCCCCGAGGAGCAGGAAGTCCGCTCCCAGGAGCGCGGCCGCGACGACCGCCCGTGGGTCGACGGCTCGATGAAATGGCTGCGCATCCGCCTGCCCCAGCAGTCTTCCGGCCCCGTCGCCGAACTCCGCGACGTCCTGCAACGCAGCGGCTTCACGCTCGAGACCACCACCCGCGAGTGGTACCTCGCCGGCACCATCCAGGTGCTCAACTTCCTCGCCCGCCATCACAAGCTGCTGATGACGGACAATGACGCTTTCTTCACGCACAACCTCTCTCACTCGCTGCGCAACGTCGACCTCGCCAAGGCGAAGTGCGACGCGTCCGAGGAGAACGACGGCTTCCGCTTCGCCATCGGCATCGACCCGGAAGGCAAGTCCCCGAAGGTCATCCAGGAAGCGCTTTCCAGCGGGCGCATGTTCTTCTACACCGACCGCGGCCCGCGTCTCATCACGCCGGAGCTGATGGAGTCGATCCGCAACGCCCAGCGCCGCATCACCGGCGAGGCCAAGCGCGACGTGGACCTGGACCTCAACCTGAAGATCGGCTTCGCCGACCTCGCGAGCGCCGACGCCATCGCCGAGGAACTGCAGGCCGCTTTCGCCCCGCCCGAGACCTGGAGCCAGCGCTCGTCCGCGATCCGCAACCTCTCGAAGCTCCAGCCCGCCCCGATCCGCGAGGACCTGGGCAAGATGCTCCGCATCTACCAGCAGGTCGGCGTGGCCTGGCTCTGGCATATCCATAACAATTCCCTCGGCGGCCTGCTCGCCGACGAGATGGGCCTCGGCAAGACCGTGCAGGCGCTCGCCTTCATGGAAGCCCTACGCCAGCACCGCCCGGACGACGGCCCCTGCGTCGTGATCTGCCCGGCCTCGCTCGTCGAGAACTGGCGCCGCGAAGCCCGCCGCTTCACCCCTTCCCTCAAGGTGCTCGCCCACCACGGCCAGAACCGCTTCACCGCCCCGGATTACCTGCAGCGCTTCGATCTGATCATCACCTCCTACGGCACGCTCTCGCGCGACATCGCGGCGTTCACCGCCGTGGCGTGGGGTGCGGCGATCTGCGACGAAGGCCAGAACATCAAGAACCCGCGCGCGCAGGCCGCCAAGGCGGTCAAACAGCTCGTCGCGAAGGGCCGCTACATCCTCACCGGCACGCCCGTCGAGAATTCCCTCGAAGACCTCCGCTCGCTCTTCGGCTTCCTGATGCCGGGCTATCTGCCCAAGCCCGAGGAACGCATCCACGCCGACGAACGTAAGTGGCACGACGACCGTCTGCTGCAGATGGCCGCGCCGTACATCCTCCGTCGCTCCAAGGTCGCCGTCGCGCCCGAGCTGCCCGCCAAGATCGAGCAGATCGTCTACTGCGATTTCGAGGACAACCAGAAGAAGATCTACGACGAGATCCTCGAATCCACGCGGCAGGAGATCTTCGAGATGGAGATGGGCGGCGCCACGCAGGCCCGCATCCAGATGGCGGCCTTCAACCAGCTGCTCCGCCTCCGCCAGATCTGCGCCGACCCGCGCATCCTCGACCCGAAACTGGCCGAAGCCGATTCGGCGAAACTCCAGGCCTTCCTCGAACTCGTCGAAGAGTCCAAGGACGCCGGGCACCGCATGCTGGTGTTCTCGACCTTCGTCACGGCGCTCCAGCTCCTCAAGGAAGCCCTCGAGGACCGCGACATCCCCTATTGCTACCTCGACGGCTCCACCAAGGACCGCCAGGGCGTCTGCGACACCTTCAATTCGACCCCGACCATCCCCGTCATGCTGATGTCCCTGAAGGCGGGCGGCACCGGCCTCAACCTGACCGGGGCCGACACGGTCATCCATTTCGACCCTTGGTGGAATCCGGCCGCCGAGGCCCAGGCCACCGACCGCGCCCACCGCATCGGCCAGACCCGGACGGTGACCAGCATCAAGCTCATCGCGGCCGGCACCATCGAAGAACGCGTCATGGAGCTCCAAAAGTCCAAGTCTGAGATGTTGCGTAAGCTCCTGACCGAATCAGACTCCGTTTCGTCCGGCCTGAGCCTTGACGTCATCAAGGACCTCCTCCGCAAGGACTGACCCCATGCTTTCCGCCTTCATTCGTCGTAACAAATCCCGGAGCGAAATGACGTTCCTGGAACACCTGGACGACCTCCGCGTCTCCCTCCTCCGCGTCCTCGGCGTCTTCGCCATCGGCATGGTCACCGCGCTGATCTTCTACCGGGAGACCCCAGCCCTGCTCAATCTCCCCCTGGAATGGGCCAAGCATCCGGAGACCTCGCCGATCGGCGCGATCCTGACCCAGCCTGACCCGGGACTCGTCAACATGGGCGAGCTCAAGGAGTTCACCTTCATGGGCGTCTGGAAGGTGCTCATGTACGCCGCCTTCGGCGTCGGCGTCGCGCTCGCCTCGCCGGTCTTCCTCTACGAGACCGCCCGCTTCGTCGGCCCCGCGCTCACCGACCGTGAGAAGCGCGGCCTGGTGCCGTTCTGCGGCGCCGCCCTGATCCTCTTCCTGCTGGGCGCCGCGCTGGCCTTCTTCTGGCTCAGCCCGATGTCCATCCAGATCTGGCAGCACTTCGCCGAAGGCCTCCGCATGGAGGTCACCTGGCAGGCCTCGGACTACTACGCGTTCGTGGTGATGATGTGCCTGCTCACCGGCCTGACCTTCCAGTTCCCCCTCGCGCTCATCATCCTGATGTGGCTCGAACTCGTCCGCCCGCGGACCCTGCTCAAGTCATGGCGCGGGATGCTCTTCGGCATCATGATCCTGGTCGCGATGATCACGCCGATCGCCGAACCGATCTCGCTCTTCGTGATGACGGGCGTGCTCTTCGGCTTCTACCTCACCGCCGTCGGCATCGGGACCGTGATCGTCCGCCGCAAGCGCGTGGCCCGCGGCGACAAGCCCAACCCGGAAGACGACGACCTGCCGGATGATGACGATGAAGACGACCGCGGTGACGACGACGGCTATCGCCCGGCCCGTTCCACCGATCCGGTGAAGCCTTCGACCCCGGCCCTCGGTTCCTCCGCGAGCAGCAAGCCTAAGTCCACCCCGCCTCCCGCCGAAGGTGACCTCAGCTCCCTCGACTAAGCCCATGAATCTCCGACTCCTCCTCGCCCTGCTCGTCCTCCCGCTGGGAGCCCAGACGACTCCGTTCGGCACCAAGGCCTCGGACCCGGCGGCGGCCGCCGCCGGTGGCGTCTCGGATGAGTTCGTGGACAACTCGGTGCAGGTCTCGCCCTTCCGTCCGACGCTGCTCCCTGAAGCGAAGTCGACCCGGATCTTCCAGCTCTCGAAGCTCAACCGCCTCGGCTCGACGGAGACCACCAAGGAGCTGCAGCGTCTCTATTCCGCCTTCGCCACGCAGAGCATCGTCGACGGCTCGCCCGCCGGCTCCAGCAAGGCGATCGGCTACCTGACGTCCGTCACCTACTCGATCCTCCAGGATCTCGGCGACAACCGCTACCTCGCCAAGGCCGCCTGGCCCGCCGCCGGCCCCAACGAAGCCCTCGCCGCCGGCGTCGAAACGATGGCGCTCCTCTTGCTCGAGAAACCCGTCAAGGCCGGCGACACCGGCAGGATCACCGGCATGCACGTCGGCACGGTGGCGGTGCTCTTCACCCCCGACTTCGCTCCGCTCAAAGGCCGCCGCCTCACGCTCCGCCGCGAAGCGTTCCTGGAATGCGCGACGTTGGAAGATTCTCCGGCCGGCCTGCAGCGCTTCGTCGAAGCCATCGCCGCGGGCGCCGAACTCAGCGCGACGACCAACGAGACCATCCCCTGCAAGAAGTGCGGTGGCCTCGGCTTCACGCGCGAAGCCCAGAAGGGCCAGCTCCTCGACAAGCGTGTCCCCTGCGCCGACTGCGCCAGCACCGGCAAGCTGATCATCTCGGTCGAGACGAAGTTCGTCCCCTGACCGGGACAATCCGTATCCTGCGCTTGCGCACGGGCTTTTTCATCGGCACATTGCGGCGGTGTCCTCCCCGCTGCATCTCGGCCTAGAAGCCCATTTCGCGGCCCTCGAGCAATTCCTCGCGGCGCAGGAACTCGCGTTCGAACCCGAAGTCCGTCCGATGGTCCGCGACGTGCTCGCCCATCCGGGCAAGCGCCTCCGTCCGCTCCTCGCCTTCGGCGCAGGCGCCGGCGGCCCGCCCTCTGCCACCCTGGTCCGCGGCGCCGGCATCATCGAACTGGTCCACCTCGCGACGTTGGTGCACGACGACGTCCTCGACGGCGCCGACACGCGCCACGGCAGCGACACCCCTAACCGCACCCACGGCGCCCACGCGGCGGTGCTCTTCGGCGACGCCCTCTTCGCCCATGCGCTCGTGCTGGCCGCCGACCACCCGACGCCGGAGCTCTGCCGCATCGTGGCCCGCGCCTCCCGTGAAGTCTGCTCCGGCGAGGTCTGCCAGACGTTCTCCCGCGGCCACGACGACCTTTCGCTCGAAGACTACACCCGCCACATCCGCCTGAAGACGGCGGAACTCTTCGAAGGCGCCTGCCGGATCGGCGCCCTCCTCGCCGACCGCCCGACGGAACATGTCGACGCCTGCGCCCTCTTCGGCCGCCACCTCGGCATCGCCTACCAGATCTACGACGACCTCGTGGACCTGCTGCAGGACGATGCCAAGGCGGGCAAGACGCTCGGAACCGACGCCGCCAGCGGCAAGCTGACGCTGCCGATGCTCCTGGAACGCGACCTTTCGGGCACAGGCTTCCTGACGCCCCTGCGTGCCGGCGGCGACGCCCGCAAGCTCATCTCCGCGGCTGCCTGGCGCGAATCCTTCCGTCGCCTGGACGCCGAAATCGCCGCGGCGGAACAAGCACTCGAGCCGATCGCCGGTTCGCCGTCCC
>JBILXR010000005.1:0-26344 GCA_044378215.1 Opitutales bacterium | reverse complement strand
TGTTATTAAGGAAGGGCGTCGATTGCAGGGTGTAGCGGGGCATGAGGTCGCCAGTATACCCGAGGTTTCGGAAAACACCCCCCTCGCATCACCCCTCGCCGCGTATTCCCCCTTTAGGGGGAAGATTTCTCATCTTCTGGCTGGACGCGTTTCGGCGTCCGCAAACAGAAAGCCCGCCCGGCGGATGCCGGACGGGCCTTGGGCGCGAGCGAAGCTATGCCCGTCGAGTCATGACGGGCCGCGGTTCAGAAATTCGCGCGCACGCCGAAGCTGATGGTGTTGTCGGCCCCAGCCAAGCCAAGCAGCGAGTCCTCCGTGGCGTAGGTCAGATGAATGGTCACGAGGTCCGTCGGCGTGTAAGCCAGAGTCAGGCCGACCGAGGTGGGCGAGCCATCATACCGCTGAGCCAAGGCGGCCCGGGCGGGAGCGGTCGAGAAGCCGGCTTCGGCCTCGAAATCACTGATGAAATGGTTGACCGCGAGGCTCGCCGTGAAACCGGCGCCCAGCGACATCCCATAACGCGCGCCGAGGACGAACTGTCGGTTATTGAAGGCATCACCCGTCGCGCCGCCTTCGGCCTCCGCGGAAGTCTGGGCATAACCGAGGGAAAGCGTGACGGCGCCCGGTCCGGCGGGGATGTCATATTCGGCGCCGAGGGAGAAACGGTTCGCATCGAGTTCGAGATTAACGCCGGAGACCAGGGCGAAGGCGTCCGAACTCGCGTCGGCATAGGAGAAGGCGATCCGGAGGTTGTCCGCGACCCGGGCCTTGGCGCCGAAGGACATGCCGTCGAAATCATCGGCGTCGCGGACGATCTCATACTTGTCGACGGAGAAGGAATACTGGTCGGCGGGAGCCTTGACCACGGCGGTCTGGGCTTGAGCGGCGGCGGCGACGAGGAGGAGGGGCAGCAGGGATTTCATGGTGAAACCGATGGTAGATTCGCCCAGAAGCCTGCAAGAAAAACCTGCCGAGCCGTGTAACGAAAATTCGCCGATTTCGTGTCCAAATCTGCCGCCATCAGCTGGCCCCACGCTCACATCAATATGCCTCCGGCCAACCGAGCCCCTCGTCTTTCGTCCTTCAGGCCCCCCTATACTCCATACTCGATACTCCATACCCCCCGCGCGCTAGGCACGCGTTCCCCCTTTGCGCTTCTGCCGCTTTGCGTCTTAAAACCCTACCCCTACCCCTTTCATTACCATGCCCCGCTTCCCGCTTCTCTGCCTGCTCCTCGGCGTCCGCACGCTCATCGCCGCCGATGCCGTGCCCGCCACGATCGTCGTGCATACGGACAAGCTTGGCTTCGCGATCCCAGCCGATTTCACAGGCCTGAGCACGGAGAAGAAGCTGCTGGCCCGTGATTGCTTCAGCGCGCAGAACCAGGATCTCATCGCGCTCTGCCGCACGCTGGGCCTCGGCGTCCTCCGCATCGGCGCCAACAACGTCGATTCGACCTTCTTCAAGCGCGAGGGCGCTCCGCCTCTCGAGTCGATGCAGGACAATAAGTACGTCACGGACCCTCGCACGATCGGCCCGAAGTCCGTCGACGCCTTCTTCGACTTCGCCCGCGCGACCGGCTGGAAGATCATCTACGGCGTTAACCTCGGCGCCAACGACCCGGTGATGGCGGCCGACGAGGCCGACTACGCCTGGAAGGTCGGCGCGAAGGAGCTCATCGCCATCGAGATCGGCAACGAACCTAACCTCTATCCCAAGGGTCCGAAGCGCGAAGGCATCCGGCCCAGCAACTGGCGCTACCCGCAGTATAAGGAAGAGTTCACCGCGGCCTACGACGCCATCAAAGCCAAGGACGCGAAGATCCCGATCACCGGCCCGGCCTTGACCAAGAGCACGAACTGGATGCCGCTGTTCATGGCGGACTTCAAAGACCGCATCGCCCTCGCCACCTCGCACGTCTACCACCTCTCCGCCCCAGAGACCGACCCGAAGGCCCAGCGCTACACCTCGGTCGAGAAACTCCTCGGCGAGAAGTATCCCGACGACTGGATCATCAAGCTCAGGGACGCCACCTCGGTCGGCGTCCCGTACCGCATCGGCGAGTGCAACACCGCTTCCGGCGGCGGCAAGCGTGGCGTCAGCAATGCCTTCGTCTCCGCCCTGTGGGCGATCGACTTCATGTTCGACGTCGCCCAGGCCGGCGGTCAGGGCGTGAACTTCCACGGCAGCTTCACCGCGAACAACTACTCCCCGATCGTCTTCGACAAGCCGACCTCCCGCTACGTCCCGGCGCCGATGTATTATGGCATGCTCTTCTTCAGCCGCGCCGCCCAGGGGCGCCTTGTGGCCTCCGAGTGCCATACCGACGCCGACTTCATCACGCACTGCGTGCTGGGGGCCGACGGCAAGCTGCGCGTCACCCTCGTGAACAAGGACCTCACCAAGGCCGTCTCTGCGTCCATCTCCGCCGGGACCAAGTTCACCAAGGGCCAGGCCCTGCGCCTGACCGCCCCCGCCGTCGATGCCACCAGCGGCGTCACCTTCGCCGGCGCGGCCGTGAACGCCGACGGCACCTGGGCCCCTAAGACTAACGAAGGCCTCACCCTCTCCGCCGGCCGCACGGCCGTCACCCTGCCCCCGGCTTCGGCCGCTCTCCTCATTCTGGAATGAGGTAGGGACGGCGCCGCGTGCGGCCCTAGCTGCATCTCAGGCAGGGACGCGTCGGCGACGCGTCCGCCCCCACCCTATGTCGTGACGCGGTCCCGACCCTACCTCACACCCTTCGCCAAACCCCCGCCGAAGCAAATCTTGTGAAGGCGGTGCGCGGTGATACCTCTACCCATTCGCCTTGAAGACCACGCTGATTCTTTTCTCCGCCCTGTCCTTCTTGGGCTATGGCTTGGGCTGTTTCTTCTCGGCTTACCTCCAGCAGGAATTCCGCCGCTACCAGCTCGGTGCCCAGTGCCGGCTCGTCGGCATCCTCCAATGCCTCGCGGCCCTCGGATTGGTCGCCGGCTTCTGGCTGCCTTGGCTCGGCCAAGCCGCCGCTGGCGGACTAGCGCTGATGATGCTGGTAGCCCTAGGAGTGCGCATGCGCATCCGCGATCGCGTCGTGCAGATGCTGCCGGCGCTCGGTTACTTGGCTCTGAACGCCTATCTCTGCGCCGCCGGCTTCTAAAGCCGGGTCAGAGCAGGATGATGCCCACGCACATCGCCAACACGGCGAGCGAGGGGGCGGACTTCATCGCAGCGTCCTTGACCTTCAGGTGCATGGCGAAGGCCACCAGCATCATGGCTCCGAGGGCGTAGGCCACGAGGTGACCGATACCAGGGACCCAGAGCGAGACCAGGAGCGCGACGGCGAGGCCGACTTTACAGACGCCCACCACGTAGTAGACGAAGGCGGACAGGCCATAGACGGCGAACTCCTCGCGTAGGGTCTGGGCGGCCTGACCGCGGTAGGCCGTGCGCTTATCGCGTCGTAGGATCCAGACGTTGAGGATGCCCAGCGAGACGACGAGTTTGAGCGCGATGAGGAGATAATCCATGAAAGATCGCCGACGTTGCCGTCGACCAGATCATTCAACGCCAGCCACCCGCCCTTCACCACCTTAATCGCCAACCTGAGGGTGAGATGCGATGACATCGCATCCGCCTGCCTCTATGTAGGGTCGGGACCGCGTCACGACCTAGCCGTGTCTCTTGGTAGGGGCAGCACCGCGTGCTGCCCTAGTTGCATCAGTACCCTACCCCTGCTTCTCCGGCTTTTTATCACCCTCGTCCGGCTCGAGGAGCACCACTGTGGCGGACCAGCCGAGCCCATCGATGGCCCGCTGCAGGGCGGCCAAGGTCTCATAGTCGGGTGCGACGGCGCAGCGGAGCGTGTCATTGCCGGGACACGCGCCGTCGATGAAATAGATCGCGTCGAGATCGTAGGCGGCGAGCTGAGCCTGCAGTTCGGGCTTCTCTTCGCCTTCCGCCTCCAAGCTGTCGAAGAGCCCTTCGACGTAGCCGAGGGCGTCCGCCTCGGGCGCCTGGTTCCGGCACCAGTCCGTCAGCCAGTCCTCATGCTCATCCCAGTCGATATTGCTGTCCAGCCGACGGAGGACGTCCGACCCCCACTCGTCGACGCTGGACTCCACGTCCGCCAGCAACTGGCTGTCGTGACGCTCGATGAAGTCGCGCCAAGTCTCCCCTTCCTCGAACGTATACTCGACCTCGCCGGCCTTGTTAAGTTCCTCGACCTGGTCTTCGTCGATCTCCTGCTCGAGGTCTTCGAGATCGCTGACGTAGAAGCCGTACTTGCTCAGAAACTCATCAATCACCTCGCCGACCCCTTCCTCCCCTTCTTCGGCGAGTTTTTCACGGAACGTGATCTTGGGCGGTTCGTCGTACGGCGTCCCGTTAAGGTAGAGGATATAGCCCGTGCCGGTGTTCCAGACGGCGTTGATCACGTCATGTCCTTTGGGGATGGGGTCGCCCGGATAGGCCGGCAGGCGGAACTCGGGCTGACGCGGGCGGCGGTCCTTGACGGAGCCGAACCAGTCGGGAGTGAAGAGGGCGATGCCGCCCAGGGTGAGGGTCTTGAGGAAGTCGCGTCGATCGTAGCTCATGGTGACTTCACTATGCCCGGGCGCTCGCGCCCGTCCACGTGCCGACCTGTCATAGAGTGGCATACGGAAAGCCGGGGTTGGCGGTTAGCGGTCGGCAGCTGGGAACACATCAAGGCAGGGACGCGTCCGCCGTCCATGGCCCGTTTTCTTGTCAACTGGTCAACGGATCAACTAAAGCTGCATCATTCTGGTCAACCGAGCCTCTGAGCCTCCGTGCCTCTGATGGCTCCCCCTTTACCCCGTGTCACCGTGCCAGCGTGTCACCTGCGGCGCTTAGGCCGCCGCGACGTAATCCACCACCAGCGCCTTCTCGAGCAGGCCGCCCAGCATGGCGACGAACTCCTGATGCGCCGGCTCGTGGAGATACTGCTTCTCGAGCGCTTCCTTCGAAGCGAAGGTCAGCGTGAAGATATGGGTGAAGCCCTGATCGAGGCCTTCCGGGCTCACGTTCGTGCCCCACTCGAAGGCCTTGATCGCCGGCAGCTTTCCCGGCAGCGCCTGGAACGCTTCGACCACCCCGCGGACTTTCTCCGCCGGCGCGTCGGCCTTGAACTGGAAGATCACGATATGGCGGTAGGAACTCATCCACCCAGCGAGTGCATCGAATCCCCGCCGTCAAGTTGTCTCGAGGTAGGGACGACTGACGCGGGGGCAAGTGGGCACGAGTAACGGTGACACGGGGACGATGCATTCGGGTCCTCGGTCATTGTCTCCCTGGCCAACTGGTCAACCGGTCAACTAACGACAACCCCTTGTCCACGTGTCACCGTGCCAGCGTGTCCCCTCGCGGCTTCGCCGCGCTAGGCCTTTAATTGCGCAAAGCGGACGTGCAGCAGAGCCCGGCCTTTGGCCGAGAAGACGCAGGAGTCCTTGGTCGGGGAGAACTGGACGCCATCGCACTTGGCGAGCTGGGCGCGCTGGACGGCGTAGGCGCGAAGCAGGAGGACCGAGCGGACATGCTGCAGAATATCCTCGTCGGACTTCGCCAAGAAACCCGGCAGATTTTCGACCTCAATCACCAGACCAGGAAGACGCTTCGACATGCCCGTAAACCAAAGACGCCGCATCGTAGCCGTAAAGGATGAAGAAGCGGCTGAGTGGAGGACTGAATTGATGTCTGCGTGGAGGGCTGCATTGAGGACTGAATTGAAAGCCCGCCACCTGGAATGGATGACTGAATCGATGACCGAGGGCTGAATCGATAAACCCGCCACCCGGAGCCGCCACCCGCCACCAGAAGTGCTGCGTCACCCCAAACTCAATACTCCATACTCGATACTCTCGCATCTCGTGCCCTCCGGCCCTCGTGTCCTCTTGTCCTCTTGTCCTCGTTTACGTCCCCTTGCCCACTTGCCCCCATGTCAACATGCCCCCTCGTGTCCATTGGACACGCGTGATATCATCAAGGGACCACGCCCGACATGATGATGCACACTTTCAATTACCGCGACTACGAGCCTCAGGAATACCCATCGACCGATCCCCTCCCGGCACTGACGGGGCGTAAGGCCATCGCGCAGGAACGCGAGTGGCTCACCATGCAGGCGCATCCGATCAAGGAGACCATCGATTTCTTTCAGGTCAGTTACGAAAAATATCCGTCCAGCTACTCCCTGCCCGATCCGCTCGAGCATCTCTTCCTCGTCGCTTACGGTGCCCACCCCCTCTTCGGCGCTTGGGCGGCACGGCGGGCGAGTTGTCTGATTCGCTTGTCTCATGGCGCGCAGCACGAATTCGACGCCCTGACTTTGGCGTCGGACACCTTCGCCCGCTATCCCTTCACGCTCACCCTCGCCTATGACTGCGCCTGGCGGGTCGTGGACAGCGCCGAAGCCGCCGGCAAGCCCGCCGATGTCATCGCCGCCTGGCGCGCCCGCGCCGCCCAGATCCACGCCCACGCCACGAGGTAGGGTCAGCACTGCGTGCTGACCTAGCTACTGCTGGTAAGGACGCGATGACATCGCGTCCGCTGTCTCTCTGCGTTCCCAGCCGCTAACCGCCAACCGCTACCACCTGACATAGGTAGGGACGCTTCGGCGACGCGTCCGCCCTCTCCCCTCATGGGACGCTATATCATCGCATCCCTGCCTCAAGACAATGCCCCTCAAGGCCCTCCGGCCCTCGGGTCCTCGTGTCCTCGTCCTGAACGGACTCCTCCGGCGATGTGTTTACTTGCGTCCGAGCAGGCGCATGAGCGCAGGGCAGACGTAGATCGTCGCGCGGCGACGGACTCCAGGACGCTCGACCTTGATCACCTTCGCGGCGACCAATTTCTCGAGCCACTTGTGGACGGTGACCCGGTTCTCGTCGCTCCTCAGTGAAGGCACGGTAAAGGCGGGGGTGGCTAAGAGTTTCGGAAGGAGGTGACCGGCCGCACGTTGGCCAGCCGCTTCGAGCGTAGCCTTAGAAACTACATCGAACCTCTGACGGATAAGTCGGAAGAATGCGGCATGCTCCAACGCCTGCTCCTTCATGATTTCGAGCATGAACTCCACCCAGGCCACCCAATCCTCCGATGTTCCCCGCTTGTGCAGGTTAGCCAGCAGCTGGCGGTAATCCTCCCGATGGACATAGAGCTGCCCGGAGAGGACCAGGTTGGGCTCGGTCGTGGCGCCTGCGCGCATGAGATGCAAAGGCATGAGCAAGCGCCCTATCCGTCCGTTGCCATCGTGGAAGGGGTGGATGAGCTCGAAGAGCGCATGCGCGAGGGCGACCCTGACCAACGGCCCTTCGGAACCCGGGTCCTCGGCCATGAATCCGAGGAGATCATCCACGCACTTCGGGACCAGCTGCGAGTCGACCGCCGGCCGGCCGGCCGCATAACCCACATAGGGAGGCTTGCGGAACTTTCCGGGATGGGCGCCGGCGGCCCCTTCCATCAAGTGGGCGTGGATTCCGAACAAGAACGAAGGGGTGATGGGGCGCCGGGCAGGCAGATCAGCGGCCGCATGCATGGCCGCGAGCGACCTGGCCGCCTCTCGCACCTGGTCGTCCCGGGAAGCGAGTTCGTCGGTGCCGACAAGAACCTCGTCCATGAGCAACTGCCGGGCGGAAGCTTCCACCCCTTCGATGGCTGAACTCGAGGACGCCTCCATCCGGAAGAGCAGGTCCCGGAAAGTGACTCCCTTGAGTGCGGCAGGGAGTCCGACGGCCGCCGAGTCGAACCGTGCCACCGCCGCCGTGGCCGCAGACAGGCCCGCCCAGCCACGGGTCAGGTCGATCGGAGGGCGGCGGTATACATAACAGGTCTCCTTGGCGGCCATTTGTAAACTTTAAGTCAAATTAATTTACAAACAAGCCGAATCATGCCGGTTATGTAAACCGCCCACGGCCACGAGACCGGTCAGCCCTACCCTCAGTCGTCGCCATCCTGGCTGCGGATGACGGCCGACTGTCCATCCAGACAGAGATCGACCACCTGCTTGCAGCGGAGGAATTCGGCTTCGAGAGGCAGGCCGTCGATTTTCCGGCCAAGGGCGGAGGCGCCGAAATCCGCCCCATGCGGACCGCGCGGGCCATAACTTGCCGATGGGAAGCGCTTACGCATCGCCGCGACGAACGCCTGCATGACGCCGGGAGTCACCTCCAGGTAAGGATTCTCCGTACCCGCCGAGAGGGTGAATTCCGCCGGCGAATCCTCCGTCTGGACCTCCAACTGGTAGAGCCGGTTATTCGTGATGAAGCTCTTCCTCACCCCGCCGCCCTCGTCGGCATCTCGCCTCAGCTGCGTCGGATAGAGTTTCGTCAACAGCGCCGCCAACTCGTCGGATAGATCAGCCATGTCAGTCTTTGCGCGGGCGGGTGACGTAGAGGCCGAGGACACCGAGGCCGATGGCCATCAGGCCGGCGCCGGAAAGGTCTTCGCCGTTCTTGTTCAGGCCCAGCACGAAGCAGACGCCCGTGATGATCCATCCGTAACAGAGAAAGCGGGCGCACCCGGCGGGAATCGGAATCATCGGCTTACTTCTTGATCAGCCAGACGATCCAGCCCCAGAAGAGACCGGCGAGGGGAGCCTTGATCAGTCCGCCGCCGACCGCAAAGGCCAGGCCGGCTTCGCCGCCGCTCAGGAAGCCCATGACGCAGACGATCAGATAGATGACCCAGGTGGCTTTCCACCAGCAGGCCCAGTAGGTGACTTTAGGGGCGTTATCCATGCGCCCATCTTGTCGGGGTTATCTCGACTAGCAATATGCTTCTATTATAATACTTACGCCTCCCCCGCTTGTCCGAAACTCCGGTCATGGCTTCCGGTAAGTCTCGCATGGACGTTCACGACCAGGAAGGGATCAGTACGGGGTCAGACCGCTTCTGACGGATATCGCTCGGAAGCGGTCTGACCCGTACTGATTCGCCCTGCGTCCGGATTAACGCCCGGTTGCGCTCTTTGGATCCTGTCCTATATTTCCGACATGCCCCGTAAGCCTGACCGCCGGACCTTCCTGCGCACTTTCCTCGCCGCGACGGGCGCCGCCGCGCTCTCCGTCGGCTGCGCGAGCCGTCCGACCGCGACCCGCATCATCGACACCCACACGCACTTCTACGATCCGACCCGAGGTCAGGGCGTGCCGTGGCCACCCAAGGGCAGTTTCCTCGACCGCCCGGTGCTGCCGCTTGATTGGCAGCGGGTCACCGCACCGCATGGCATCCGCGAGACGGTGGTGGTCGAAGCCAGCGCCTGGCCCCAGGACAACGACTGGATCCTGCGTCTCGCCGACGAGCATCCGTGCATCGTTGGTTTCATCGGCAACCTCCGGCCGGCCGAAGGCACCTTCGCCGGACATCTGCGCCGGCTCGCCGCTCACCCGCTCTTCCGCGGGGTACGCATCCCAGCGGGTAGGCTGAGCACCGAGCTCACCGACCCGGTCTTCACCCGTCACTTGGGCCTGCTCACGGACCATGGCCTGGCCTTGGACATCAATGGACTCGGCGATTTCGCGGGCGCCGTCCGACTCGCGCGGGCTTACCCAAGCCTGCGCATTGTCGTCGATCACGTCGGCAACGTGCGAGATCCGCAGGCTCCGGACCTCGCCTGGCGCGAAGGCATGCGGCGCCTCGGCGCTGAGCCGAACGTCTACTGCAAGCTCTCTGGCCTCGTCGAACCCATGAAGACCCCACAGGGGGAAGCGCCGACGGACGTGGCGACCTACCGGCCTACGCTCGACCATGTCACGGCCTCCTTCGGAGCGACGCGCGTGTTGTATGCCAGCAACTGGCCCGTCTCCGACAAAGGCGCGCGCTATGCGGATGTCTTCGGGCTCGTCGCGGACTATTATGCCGAGCGCTCCGCAGAGGAACGTGATCGCTTCTTCTGGCGTAATTCGCTCGAAGCCTACCGCTGGATCTCCCGCGGCGCCTAATGAGCATGGGGTCAGGCCGTACCCTCATGCCTGCGTACCTAGATTCGGGCTTTTCGGGCTTTTTTAGTTACAACCCAACACAGGGTACGGCCTGACCCCTTTGGCTGAGGGCTTTCCGTCAGGGATTATCCTGCATCGATGCGTGGCTTCACGAGCCCGACACTGGGACCATGGCACGTCGTCGAAGACTCGTCTCCAACCAAGGCGCCTACCATGTCTACAATCGCGCCGAGCTCGGTCAGCCGATCTTCGAGACCGACGCGGCCAAGCAGGTCTTCCTGGAGACCCTTCTGCACACGGTCCAGCGCTTCGGCTGGCAGTTGCACGCCTATGCGATCATGACGAACCACTTCCACCTGGTCGTGACCACGCCGCGCGGCAACCTCAGCCAAGGCATGCACGCCCTCCAGTCAGCCTTTGCCAACAAGCACAAGGTCTTCCGTGGTTCGCTCGGTCATGTCTTTCAGTCGCGCTTCGGAAGTACCTACTGCCCGGCCGGGCCCTCGGCCGCGCGAAAAATTGATTACGTCCACCTGAACCCCGTCCGCGCCGGGATCATCACGCTCGAAGAACTCCGACACTATCCTTGGACAAGTTACCGCCTGATTCGCCGGCCGGAGCTCCGAGGCCTTGTCTCCATCGGGCACACCCTCGGCTGCATGCATGGCTTGCGGGACGACCCGGCGGGTTGGGACGCCTATGAGGAACGGCTCCGCTTCGAGCTTGCTACCGAAGAAAGGCCTGCGACCGACGAGGAGATGTTCGGGCTGGCACGCAAGGAGAAGGCAGGCAGGCGTACTGATGACATTTTCCTGCCCGCCGTCGTCGGCATGACCACGGACATGCTGCTTGCGGAGGAACAGGCGCGGCGGGAACAGGCATTCCAAGCGGAGCTTTCCGCCGAAGGGCGCCTCCCTACGGAGCTGACGATCATGCCGCAGGCTCAGGCCTGGAAACTCGCCGTCGCTCGCCGCATGCGCGATACCCATGGCGCTAGCTCCGGCTGGATCGCCGCGCGGATGGGGTTCAGCTCAGCAGCTTACCTTCGCAAACTTCTCGCTCAAAGTTAAGGGGTCAGGCCGTACCCTATCGCATGTGTAACTAGATTCGGGCGTTTCGGGCGTTTTTAGTTACACCCCAACACAGGGTACGGCCTGACCCCTTCGTCGGCCTCGTCCGCGAATTCACGCTCGACCCCAAGGACAAGTCCAAGATCTCCCTCAAGATCCTGCACTTCCCCTTGCCGGTGGGCTGAGGTAAGCTTTCAGCGCTTAGCTTTAGCCTCAATGAACCAACGACTGAATTCGGAAACCGAGCCCTCAAAGCTCTTTCGCGGAGCCCAGCCCAATAACTTCGCGGCTCGGCTTATGTCGGCATGAGTCGACAGGGGCATGTAGGGAGGAGGCGGTACAATCTTTGCGACACACTCGCTACCGAGTCCACGGGCTAATTCATTCGCGAGTTCAACCGCCAACCTTGGGCTTCCGCCACCGATATTAACGGCGCAGTAGCCACGGAAGTCGTCTTCGGCGGCGAGCGCAAAAGCGGCGGCAGCATCAGTGACGGAGGTGAAATCTCTCCTTGCGCCTTCATGTATAGTTACGGCTTCACCCTTCAACAGACATTCCGCGAATCTCCACGGAGCCATATCCGGCCTGCCTCTGGCCCCGATGACGCTGAATGGCCTGATCACCAGCGCGCTGATGTCCCCAGTCGCGGCAGCCGCCTCGATAAGTCGCTCACCCATCACCTTGGTCCTTCCATAGTGACCTATCGGCCTGAGGCCCATCTCTTCATGGACCGGCCCATCGATACTTCCATATACCGAGGAAGAAGATGCGTGGACAATTCGCCTTACTTTAGCGGCTCGGCAAGCATGGATGACATTATAGACTCCGCCCACATTCACTTCATCGTAAAGATCCGGATTGATTTCGGCGTCAGCAACTCCCGGCCTTGCAGCCAGGTGCACCACCACTTCTGGGGCTACGCGGGACACCGCCTTCGCTAGCGCGTCCCTATCCCTGATGTCGCAGCGTAGCGTATCTATAGCCGACCATTCGCTGCGCTCTCGGCGAAGCCAGTCCGGCACCATCGCTGCACCATTATCGAGGCCATGCACCAGATGTCCTCTTGACGTAAGCTGCGCCGCCAAATGAGAGCCGATAAAGCCTTCCGAGCCAGTTATGAGTATCTTCACTTTTCAAACTGGCCTCCTGGTACCGTCCAAATAACGAAGCCGGCCATGACAGACGGCCGGATATTGCCTCCCGATGGAGGCGTCTCGGCAAACGAGTCCAAGGCCTTGCACGTGGGGCGTAGCCCTTGATCAAACAGACCCAGCTTCTCGCAAATTGTGAGGGCAAGGCATCGAGGGCTACTACATTGGTCTAACTGGACATCACCGTCATACATCCGGCCCAGCCCAAATGTGGGAGATTGCCGAAGCCCCTCTGATTCACAGAAGCATCGGGCGGGGACGCATCCACGCTCTTTCACGGCCAGCTTTAATTGGCTAACTGAGCTTGGGCTCATTAAAGCTTCATCCAGCCTAAGCCTTAAGAACAGCTTAGCAGTACTGCATTCGGCCATCAGTTGACCCAACCCTGACACGACCCTGCCCCTCAGCCCGCTGATGTTAAGCAAAGAGACGATCTCCGCCGTCCGTGCCGGCCGAACAGCATCCTCAATCACAACAATGCCAAAGTTTGTATCTTCCTGTCCGACCAGGCTACCTACACAGCGTTCAATCATCGCTCGGCTACAGTCGGATGGCTCCAAAGCGATGACGATCTCATGCCATGGGCTGGCAATGTTCCAAAGGGATGCATCCTCGACGAGATCCCAATGCCCAAGTTGTGCTTCAGGAACGTGGCCCGATTCCACGCATCGCCTTGCCTTATCAAGCAATCCGGGGACCTGCTTTGCCGAGTTAAGGGGATGAATGTAAGCCGTCCGAGGGTCGCCACCCCTAAGGCAACGCCATCCTTTGATAGCAAGGGCCTGGTGCAGAGCCTGATACCATCCGTAGCGCAGGCTCTTTCCTGAAAGCGGGTTACGCCAAGGCGTCGATGAGCGTAGCCGTCTCAAGTCGAAAAGTCCCAGCCGGACCTCCGGCTTATAGCCACCTACTGGGGCTTCATACTCCTTCGCCGACATGGACGACGAGTGAGGGATATTAAACCCGACACCCATTACATCTTGAGGTTGGTGCGCGGCCACCATCTCCGCCAAATAGTCGTGGCTATGATCGTGGCGGCTAATGATTACGTCGCAATCGGCCTGCAATACGTAGTTAGAACCAATCTGCTCGAAGGCCCATATTTGGGGGAAGACGGGGATGCCCGTTTCGGTGTGCGTCTCCGTAGTCGAGACTCCAAACCATCGCAAGTTAGCATCACTTATCACTACTGAATCAGATGGCGCCTCGATGACGCGATCGACAACCCCTTGATCGAGGAGCCTAAGCGCCGAGCGCCTCAGCTCCGCCAAATCTCCGGAGGCATGCTGCCGAAGATACGAGCCCGTCTTAGTGTCGATAGAAAGAACGACCTCCTTGAGCTTTCTTGGCGATGACAGCTGGTTAACGATGTGGCCAACCTGTCTCTCGATGTAGCCCGAGTCCATCGCACAGCACTTGATCAGCAAAGAGACATCTTGGTCTGCTATTACAGCCGGCTCCTTGGGACAGTCTTGCCAGAAGTCTTCGGCGATCCTGCGAACAATGGATGCATAGAATTCTTCGAACCCAGGCATTCCTGCCACGCCACCCCCGTCCCTTAAACTCCCGAAATCGGAAACGAGCTGTTGCTCACTTTTTCCTGAAAGAAGAAAGAAGGCCTTGGCACAGACATCACGGAATGTGGACCTGTTGAACACCCTGATATGCCTGCCAACGTCCACATATACGAGCTTTCCGCTTTGCCGACGTAGATTCGACATCTTGAAGTTATCGGCGATCACCCGCAGTTTGCCGGCAGCGATCAGGTATTCCTTAACTTCATCCAGGTCCAGCGCGTCTACCTGCTCGCTATCAAACCATGGGTAACGTGCCACCCAGATGGCTCCCTCTTTGCCGAAGCATACCCCATCTGGGAAGGGCGGGCGGAACGCCTTTACCAATTCGATGAGGCGCGCGCCTGTTTCATCTGAGAAAACCCCTGGCTTGAAGAATTTCACGACCTCGTGTCCTTGCCGATACACGGCACCTTCCTTGCCTTCGCCCAGTAACTCATCCATCTCGATGCCAGCCTGAGGCCGCCTCCAGCAGCTTCGCACGTTGAGCAAGATAAAGCCCCAACTTCTTATTGGCCGAAGTGAGGGAGCCTCCCACCCTATAATCTATCAACGTTTCCTGGCATAGGTGAACTTGCGCCCTAGGCATTCGCAGGAGCAAGGATGCCAGCAACCAATGATCCTCCGCGCTCGGCCTTGCAGGGTACCTCCATCCACAGCCGGCCCGCATGATGAGGTTGCAGGACGGAAGCTCGTCCTTGAAGGATCCAGATGCCATTCCCTGGAGTCGTGATATGAGCCCACGCCTACCAAGGAGGCGATTTGAGGGAAGATTAAGTCCAATGTATGCATCGTCCTGCCCAAGTTGACGGTTGCCCGCCAAAATAATCCTGTGCCTCGGCTTTGCTGAGCGAATCACGACGGCCAAGCTAGAACACGAGGTAAACCGATCGTCTGCATCCAGCCTCACATGCCACCTAAGCGTCGGATACTTCCGCTCTGCATGACGAATGAGTCGGTTACGGGCCGCATAGGCAGACCTCGAAGCGCCCTTCACCACCTCGACCTTTCTGCCAAATGTGCACTTGCGAAGAAGCCGACGGGCATGTGTTCCCGATGAACTATCCAAAACAATGACGCGGACTTCGTGGCCAGGCACGGATTGAACAACTGCCGACTCCACCGACTCGCGCAGCGGTTGCGAACTGGAATGAAACGCGACCCCTATTGCGATGACTGGAAGCTTACTCGCCTTTCTTCGCATGATAATCGGCGTAAAGCTTGGCCCATGTCGGGGAAATCAACTGCTCGCGAAGCGAAGGACGAAGATCTTTCGGAATGAAATGGCCGTCTTTGAAACGACCGCATAACCGACATGTAGCAAGCATCTGGTCGTGCATGTCATCTGCATCGGCCGGGAGCCTTGGCCTTCCGATACCCAAGCCAGCAACCCGATCGATGCCGGCGGCAACCGTGCACTGAAAGTAGCCCGTCGGCCCAAGCCCCATTCCGCAAGAACTGATGACCTGGCAGCCATTTCTGTAGTCCGCGGACTCATACGTCTTGTCGTCTTGCGGTGCGGTGCTGAAAGGCCTGAAGAACGGTGTGACATTCCCCTGCTTCGCAGTATTTTCGATAAAAATATCCGAAGGCAGCCAATCCAGTTCAGCCTGCACCGCAGGCCCATGCCCGTTGGACACCACTTCGATGGAAAGACCAGGGTTCTGGCTGATCCGGTATCCACGAATCATGGTGATTATCTGCCTGAACTGAGGGTGTAGCGTCGGCTCACCCCCAAGTATACGTATCGATCTCCATTTCTTCCCCATGGCAACCGAGTCGTCGATGAACTGTTGGATCTGTTCGACGGTCATCGATTGATTGCTGGGCGCCGTGTTGATGGAGCGATTGCAGTTAAGGCATCGGAGGTTACATCGATAGGTTATATCGATTTCGATCCTATTTCGGCTGCGGGAGTACTGGGGGCCCAGTACGCGCGTCATCAGCTTCATGGCCCGGTTCAGGCGCCAGAACGCCTTGATCTTTTCCAAAGGCCCTCGCATCCACCCGGGCCACGGGAATCTCTTCTGATCCAAGAAAGCACGGTTGGGGTTGGTCTTTGGGTCCATTTTTACTGGGTGATGTGCTGGCGGCTAAATCCAAACATATCGGCGGCGTGGGAGAAGAAGGCGGCTTCGTCGGAAGTATTCATTCGTTGACGATGTTTATCCCAAAATCTCCGTAAGCCCTGAAGCTTTACCGGATTCAAACGCCGTGTGTATGCCGGTTCGGCTTCGCTGATGTGATACTTTACTGTATCCAGCCCTGTCCGGACATGGATGAAACCAGCCATGTTCAGCAGCCTTATAGCCAGGTCGCGATCATGGGTGCAGGCAAGTGCCTCATCGAACCTGCCGGCCTTCTCAAGCATGGAGAGCCTTACGAAGGTGTTCGATCCTTGCCATCCGGGATTGTGACGCAGGAATTCGCCCGGCAGGAACTTTTCGTGCATGGCGACGCTCGCCCGAACTTCATCAACATAAGTGACGATGCCAGCGATGACGGCATCAACCCTTTCTGAAGTCTGAATCATGCACGATTGGAGGTGGTCGGCTTCCCATTCATCATCGTCATCAAGAATCCCAACCCATGCTTCGCCGAAATTAGCCCTGATGTAATCAAGGCCCGTGTTCCAAGCCCCTGCAGCCCCCTTGGCCCTGGCATTTTGGATTATGCTCAGGTTGGCAAGTCCTGCAGATCCGAAGTTCTCCCTTATTGCAGAGGTTGAATCCTTCGAATCGTCAACGACCACAATTGCGTCCCAGCCTCGCGTCTGGCTTCGCAATGAAGGAATCGTCCGTGTCAGATGAAGATGGGGCCTATCGGTGGCCGCAACTAACACAACCAGAGGGATACTGGCCCTGTCCATCATCCTTTCCTCAAGATGACGCATAACCTCACCCAAGCCGACCCTGAGCGACGTCTTGGGATTCCAGCCGATGGCGGCCCGTGCTAGATCGAGGTTAGGCTTTCTCCTCATCGGGTCATCAGAACGACGGGCAGTGAGCTCTGAGCCTGATTTAGAGCCTGCTAGAGAAATCACCATCGAGGCGAGGTCGGACAGCCTTATCTCCTCCGCCCCACCTAGGTTGACAGGACCTATGCGGACATCGCAACTCATGAGCGCTATGAGTCCTTCGGTCATGTCATCGATGTAACAGAACGTACGAGTCTGCTCGCCGGCAGCATCGAGGCGTATGGGTCGACCGGCCAGAGCAGCAGTGATGAACTCGGTCATGACACGGCCGTCATCGAGGCGCATGCCCGGGCCGTAGGTGTTGAAGATACGGGCGACGCGAACCTCGGCGCGGCCTTGGGATTGGAACTCGTAGCAGAGGGCCTCGGCTGCGCGCTTGCCTTCGTCATAGCACGCCCGGGGGCCCCAGGTATTCACGTTGCCGTGATAGTTCTCAGGCTGAGGGGAAACCTCCGGGTCGCCGTAGACCTCGGAGGTCGAGGCAATCAGGATGCGGGCATTATGGCGCTCTGCGTTGAGCAAGGCGTGATAGGTGCCGTTGAATGCGGTCAGCAAGGTGCTGACGCCATCGCGCTGGTAAAAGACCGGCGAAGCCGGACAAGCGAGGTGATAGATCTGGTCGCACGGAATATCGAACGGCTTGGCGACATCCCCTTCGACCAGTTCTACGGACAGACCTGCCAGGTTGCTTCTCAGCCCGGACGAGAAGTTATCTAGTACGACGACCTGGTGACCCGCGGACAAGAGCCGACGCACCAGATGGGAGCCGATGAAGCCGGCTCCGCCTGTGACGAGGATTCTCATCGCGAAGACCTCCCCAGGCTGATGAGTCGGAGGCTCGAAATGGCTTCGGGCTGGATGATGCCGTGGGCATCGTAGATGGCCGTGCCGGCCGAAGCCAGCTGTCGCCAGTCCATTTTCTTGAAGGATACGTCGTTGGTGAGAATGGCGATTACGCTGGCACCTTGGGCGGCCGCCGACGCACGCGACTCAATGGTAAGTCCTTTTAGTGGTTTCACCCGGGGATCGTAAGCGGTGACGGGATGGCCACATGCGACCAGGCCATCAATGATCCGCAGAGAGGGCGAGTTGCGCACGTCATTGACGCCCCCCTTGAAGGCTAGTCCAAAGACGGCTACTTTCCCGCCTCGACCAGCAGCCATGCAGATCGCACGGGTGACTCGGCGGATATGCCTATCGTTGAGGTCGATGACCGACTGCCAATACTTGGCGACCTCCGGATGTCCTAAGCATTTGGCAAGTGCCACGAGCATGCGAAGGTCCTTCTCAAGACAGGAGCCGCCAAAGCCAGGGGAGGCGTTAAGGAATTCGCGGCCGATACGCGGATCGCGGCCGACGGCATTGGCGACGGCACGGACATCTCCTCCGGACTTTTCGCACAACGCCGTCAGCGAATTGATGGAGCTGACGCGCTGGGCGAGCATCGCGTTCGCGAGGAGTTTGGCCAACTGGGCCGACCAGGTATCCATCTGGATGATGCGGGAGGCAGGCACCCAGCAGCGGTAAAAGCCAACGACGGCTTCGACGGCATCTTTATTCCTGCCTCCAACCAAGACCCGGTGCGGCCTGAGGATATCCCTTTCGGCCGTCCCCTCGGACATGAACTCGGGGCACACTACAACCCGACGCCTAGTCATGGCTACGAGCCTTCCAGCGTCTCCGGGCACTAGTGTGGACTTGATGACAACAATCGCGGCTAGCTCTGCGTGTTTTGCAATTTGCTTGGCTAACATCTTCCAGCCCGAACCTGACACGCCTTCGCCTTTAAGGTGACTGGGCACGCAGAGGAAAATGAAGTCGGCCCCCTTGAGGGCACCCGGCAAGGTCTTCGCAACGCTGACTTTTCCGGCATCCCGGCCACTGACTTTCGAATCATAGGCTACGACCTCCGCCCCACGGACCTTCGCGGCCAACACTCCCCCAAGCGCTCGTCCAACGACGCCATAGCCAATGATCGTGACACGGGGCATGCTTCAGTAATCTAGAGATAAGAACCTTCATTAGAAGCCTGTTTTATTGGTTCTTTAATGTCTTTCAGTATGCAACGGTTCCTGAATTGAAAGCGCAGCATATAATATCAGTCCCGCATTTTTCGTGCGACAAGTGCCCTCGGAGTTTGGGCGGGGGCGGGGAGGCTAAGGGTGCATATGAAACCCATCACCCCCTCCCTGCCCTTCCTGTCCTTCCCGTCCGACGAGGTGCTCCGCACGTTCCAGCCGGTGCGTGCGCTGCTGGTCGAGACCAGGCCGCCCGCCGGTGCGCAGGTGCCGAACTTCTTCGCTTCACCGGAGGCCATCGTGGGCATGGAGCTCCATGACCCCCGGCCGCTCCTCGAGGCCATCGCAATCGAGATGGGCTACGATCCGGATAAGATCGCCTCGGGCCAGGGCGAGACGGGGATCTCGGGCCACACCTGGGTCACCTATTGCAGCGAGCGTTGGCTCCCGATGCTGGTCCGCTGGCAGGCCCGGGAGGCGCAGCTGCTCGTGACGATGGTCGAGGCGTTCGATTGCGGAGACGGCTCCTCGAACCTGCGGATGACCATCCTTGGCGACGCGGCGGCCAAGCCGATCATGCGTCGCTTGGCGGTCGCACTGTCCCGATTCGGACTGACGCGGCGCGGCGACTGCCACGGCATGGCGACGGTACACGGGGAGTCGCTGCGGGTAATGCTACCAGAGGTCGCCTTCAAGCGCCTGGACTCCACGCTCATCATCAACGGGGACAACAAGGGCCGCCTGAACGAGACGCGTGCCGGAGAACTGCCGGACCTCCTGCACTCGTGCGACGTCAGCGCGCTCCCGGGGGCAGACCAGATGCCGATCGGCGGGGCCGAACTCTGGCTGCCGCACCGCCATCCCTTGAAGATGGCCTTCGCGCCCGACCAGGCGATCCCGGCCGAGTTGGTCGAACTGATCCAGCGGCAGAGCGTGCAGAAAGCCCGTGACCTCACGACCCAAGAGCTCCGCCGCTTCTTCGCGTCCAAGGAATCCCGCGACAAGCGCGCGTGGCTCAGCCAAGCCTCGGGCGAGTCGGTGGAGTCACAGCAACAGCAAGCCTACCTGGCGGGGGCGCTGCTGGAGATCGAAAAAGCGACCACGAACGAAGGCGGGCTGAGCCGCCCTGGCCTACCCTTCGACACCTTTGCTTTACGCACGGGCGTGACTTCGGTCGGGGATGACCTGCGCTGGCCGGCCGCGAAGGTCTTCGCGGGAGCCGGCCCGCAGCCTACGCCGAAAGGAATGAGCCGCGGGCTAATCGAACTGGCCCTTGGCACCGTTGAACATGCGTTGATGATGATGTGGAGCATGAAGGAAAAGGCCTGGCTCAAGCCGCCGCGCGAGGGATGGGTATCCCGGGACATGAAGGAGAACCTGCTGAAGGGCCCAGGATCTCCCCGCGCCAAGATCTTCCGGGCCGAGAAGCCGAGCTTCGGCATCCACCAAGGGCTGCCCATCGCGGCGAACTACAGCGCGGTCGTCTGGCGCAAGAACGACGCCCAGGCCCTGGCTATCGACTTCGCCTACCATCGTCCAACGGATGGCGTGCATCTGGCGCGCGTACGGAGGTGCGCGGTGCCGGGCCGCGACAGCGAGGTCTCGAGGGCCGGAGGATACGAGGGCTAGGGCAGGCGGATGCGATGTCATCGTATCCCTACCTGGGGCCGGGGTTAAGGTTGTTCCGGGGGCTTGGGCGGCTTGGGTTTCTTTTCTTCGAGGTAGTCGACGTAGTTCCGATCCGCCTCGAGGATCTCATCCCAATCGGGATTGGCGATGTCCTCTTCGGTGAGTTCGTCGATGTCCACCTCTTCGCCATCGCGGATCTGGGCGGCAGTCGACTCGGGCTCGGTCGGCTCGAGTTCTTCGAAGATGTCGTCAGGGTCGATATCTTGGTCGTCTGGATTTTTCATAAGGGCGCGGGAGGATGCAGCTGTCTCGCGTGTGTCAACCCATGGCCCTTGGTGTCGGAAATTTAAATGTCACACGAAATCGTAGGAACGTATCGCTGCGGCTTATTGGGCTGAATTTAGGGCGTCGCACAAAATGGCCGATGATAATCGGCCTGAGGAAGGGGCGGCACACGATGCCGACCCTGCTTCAGGACACGGCTGACCAAGGGTGGTCAGCCCTACCAGATACAGGCTATGTCGTGACGCGGTCCCGACCCTACCCATATCAGGTCGAAGCGGTTAGCGGTTGGCGGTTGGGAACGCAGTGAGTCAGCGGATGCGATGTCATCGCATCCCTACCTGGAGGGAAGGGGCTGGACGGGTTCTACGGGATGAATAGAAGGATGTCATCGATGGCCTACTCCACCGCCGACTTCCATTACCTGACGATCCTCCGTGAGCTCGAAAAGGAGACGACTCGCCTCGAAGGCCGTCGTAAATCCAGCGAACGCGGCCAGGCCCACCGGACGAGCCGGGTCTTCCGCGACCTTTTCGGCGAGCTCGGCGACAAGGTTGCCGACGACAGCATCACACTGAAGCTGAAGACGTCGGGCGAGAAACTGCTCGAGACGGAGATGGCGAGCGCCGACCTGATCCGCGAGCTGACCGAGGGTCGCCCCCGCTATGAACGCATCGCCGCCGGTGACTGGCCTCCCGTGGTCCCGGCTCCTCGCATGGTCGAACGATTCACGGCGCTGACCATCGGCCTGCATTCCGAAGACCCGAGCCAGCCGCTTTCCGCGCATGCCGCGCAGGCCTTCAAGTCGGCGGTCCTTCCTGCCCTGGCCTGGGGCCTGGTGAGCAGCCTCTACGAACTCTCCGAAGACCTCCGCGGCGAGGCGCAGGCCGAACTGGCCCGCCTTTTCGCCGGCCCACGCAAACCTCACAAAGCAGAGCTGATCCTGAACGACGAAGAGCGCGTGGGCTTCCTGTATCTCCGCATGGTCGAAGCATGGTTCAACCTGCTCGACTCTCCTCATCCTTGGGGTGCATCCAAAGCCCAGCTCGAAGAAGCCCGGCACAAGCTCGCCAGCTGGCTCAAGCGTCCGCTGACCGAACTCGATACCCTGCTGTGGGAGAGCCTCGGCGAACATTATACGAGCCAGCATGTCGGCGCCCAGCGGGCTCGCGTGGTGAGCCAGGCCGCAGGCCACACGGCAGGCTTCATCCGCCATCGGCTCCAGCTTTTCACGGCCGCCGCCGACCCGAAGCTGCGCAAGTTCCGTCTGCAGACCGAAAACGCGCTGGTGAAGGCCGTCGGCGTGCGCTTCGACGCCGAGGAAAAGGCTCCGGCCAATCCCGAGGCAGCCGCCCGCGAAGCCTGCGGCGCGGCCTTCTGGCTCGCCCGCGCCTGCTTCGGCAAGCACATCGGCGACCTGACCAAGAACAGGGACGCAGACCTCGCCTCGGAACGGGTCCTCCTACTCCTGCTCCGGGCGGCGGTCCACCTGAAGCATGATGAACAATTACGCCTGACCTGCGTCCGATACGCGGCCGGCTTCGCGACGAATCCACGCTACGTCCGCTCCGGTGCCGTACTCGACAACCAGGCACGGCTCATCGAACTCTACGCCAAGATGCCCGGCGCTCGAAGCTCGCTTACTAACCTCTTCCGAGGTCGCCTTGCCTGGCAGAAGTGGAAGACCGAACGAAAAGGCTCCCCTGAAGCCGCGATCGGCTTCTACGCCGCCGCATTGAAAGAACATGCCAATCGAGAAGATGGTTTCGACGCCGAAGCGCCGGTGCATTTCTTCCCGGAACTGATCGTCCTGCTCAACCAAACGCAGAAAAGGAAGATCCGGGAAGAGAGCACCCTGCGGGCGGTCGACTTCATCACCCAGCGCAACTACGGCATCTACTTCGATATCATTACCGAGGAGAAGATGATCACGGCGGGCCTCAAAGAATACGCCTATTACAAGGCCCAGAATGTCCAGAAGTTCAAGGAAGCCGCCAAGAAGGCCGGAGCCCCGGTCCAAGACGAGACGGACTTCGAAGGGCAACCGGCCTACCAGGCCGCGGTGGACGAATTGCATCCGTCAGCGCCCGGTTACCGCGAGAACATCGCCGACCTGCAGTCGATGCCCGGCATGACGATCCGCCGAGGCCGGTGACGCCGTCAGGCGTTGGCGGAGAATGAGTTAACGGCACGGACGTCGTTACGTGCGACGGCGACTTTTCGGCACAGGCGGACGCATTGGCCGAATGGCCGAAGCCGGTGAGACGCCGTAGGCCATGATAACATTGATGAAAATGTTCCTCCTGAGGATTCCGTGCGACAAACCCGGGCCAAGGAGGCGAGCCAGCGGGGCGTTAGTTATTACCTAACCTAACATACCTACGACCATGCTACCTCTGAATTCCATCCCGACCGAAATCATCCGGAAGAGCTTCGTGCCTTACCGAGGTTTCCTCACGAAGATCTTCATCGATCTGCCGCCCGAGGAGGAACCGCTCCGCGGAGCTATCGGGCAACGAGACCCGTTGTCCGGGGCGAAAGCGGCGGACCTCGCCCTCTCGGTTACGCCGATTTACCAGGTCTTCGCCGACCTGGTCGGCTACGACCCCGACCTGCTTCAGGCCGGCAACGGCGACTGTGGCATCGCCGGCCACGACTGGAATATCTACGGCCGCAAGGATCGAGCCCCCCAGGTCATCCGTTGGCGCGGGTTCGACGGCGGCGAGGCGCTGCTCTGCCTAGGGGCGACGCATGCTCACTACTACGTGACCGTGGCAGGCCTAGCGAACAAGCAGATGGCTCCGAAGCTGGCGCAGGTCTTCGCGGCCATCGGCGAGCTCCGCACGGAGGAGAAGCAGACGTCTCTGGATCAGCCTTCCGGCAACCTCCTCCAGAAGGTCTCGATGGAGACCGACATCATCCAAGGCGGCCTGACGGCCGGAGTCTGGCACGCCACAGACGACGGCACGCCTGACGAGCTTCAGTCTGCCGAGCTGAGCAAGCTGCGATTCTCGTGCAAGACGCACGACGGCATCGGCTATGGAATGAGCAAATACAAGGTGCGACGCCAGCGCATCCGGGAACTTAGCCGCGAACAGCGACCTGGGCAACGCGTCGTCATGCCGCACGGCGACTCCCGCGTCCCGCTGCTCTTCGCCAAGGATGAACCGATCCCGGAAGCCATCGTGGAGCAGATCTACGCGAACTCCGTGGAGGACGTCGAAGCGACGATGCAGATGATGATGCACCCGGCCTTTGAAAGCCGGAATGAACGTCTGCAGGAGTTTCTCCACGACGAAGGGCTGGCCGTCACCATCGGCGACGCGGAAGACAGCGAGCGGGCCTATGCCCTTGCCTACAACATCCGGACGGCGGAACGCGAACTGACGAGCTCTTGGTTTCCGAACGTACTCAAGGCGACCTTCAGCAGGGATTTCCAGAGCACCCCGCCGAAGAGCCTGCTAGGGACGGGACCCGCCAACAGACTGCGCGGCGGTCATGTCATCCCTAGCCGAGACCTCATCAAGCAAGTGATCGAGGACGTCTTTGAACGTGCCGAGCGGCTGATCAACCGACGGGATGAGGAGTTCAAACTTCTGGGGAGAGTGATACCTAGCGATGACGTCGCGCAGCGACAGGACATGAATCCCTTGCGCCAGAAGGTCGTGACGCTCGAGAAACCGTACACGGCTCTCTACCGTGGCCTGCCCGTACGCGTCTGCGATCGGATGGAAGTCAGCCATTCCGACGAGGCAGAAGGATTGGCCGCCGATTACTACATCGACATCGCCAACCAAGCCATTCACTTCGTGGCGCTGTATCGGGTGCCGGCGAGGAAGGCGTAGCGCGGCGACAAAGATCGCCGCGCAGGGGGCACGTGGGCATGGTGACACGGGAGCAAGGGGACGAAACAAGAGAGGCTCGGAGGCCCAGAGGCTCGGTTGACCAGAGAGAGGCGGGGCTCAAAGGGGAACCGGAGACCGGAGGGTTGGCTGGGGATGAGGTAGGGGCGCGCGGCCCGCGCGCCCGCGGATGACCGGGCCGGTCATCCCTACCCGCGCGGCGGAGCCGCGAGCGGTTGGCGGTAAGCGGTTGGCGGATGGGAACTCAAAGAGACAAGACTAGGTCGGCACGCAGTGCCGACCCTACCTAGATACAGAGGACAGCACGTGGTGCTGTCCCTACCTGCGCGGCGGAGTCGCGAGGGTTACAGGCGGCGGACGGGGTCAGACACGTTCAGCATACCGAACGAAGTCTGACCCCATCCTGGGGGGTTCCCGGGGTTGCGGGGGATGGCGGGGCGAATGATGGATGACGGATGCCATCATCTGCCGATGAAAGCACGCTGCTCGTCTTCATGGATGAATGCGGTGACCATGCCCGGGCAAAAGCAGACGCCGACTTCCCGCTTTTGCTCCTGGCCTTCGTGCTCATCGAGCCGCGCGCCTACCGCGATTCGATCATCCCCGCGGTGGGTAAACTCAAGCTGACATTCTGGCCCCATGAGGGCGTGAACCTCCATAGCCGGGATATCCGCAAGCAGCTGGGCGACTTCAGCCGGTTTCATCGCAGGGAGCTCCGCGAGCTGCTTATGGAAAATCTCGCCAGTCTCATCCGCGACTCGCCCTTCGACCTAGTGATCTCCTGTTTTCATAAGACTCCGGCAGGCGAAGAAAACGATGGCAGCCCTTATTCCCAGGCCTTAGCCGAGGGATTACGCCAAGTGTCCATCCGCGCAAATCAGCTGGGCATAGAGACGATCCATCTCATCGCAGAGGCGCGGGGTAAGCGCGAGGACAAGGAAATGGCCACCTGGCTGGAAACATATCTGGCCCGAAGGCATGCGGGCCCGGCGATTCACTTGGTCATCAGGGCAAAGGCCGATAATATCTCCGGGCTCCAGCTAGCAGACTTATGCGCTTACCCGGCCGCCCGATATGTGCTTAAGCCGCAGGCCGCCAATCCAGCCTTCGATCTCGTGCGTGTCCACCTGGTCGGCTGGGTGGAAATCAAAAGAGGCGGGGACGTATGAACGTCACCCGCCTCTTCGACCGAGAAATCCCAGTCCGAAAATACTTTGGCGAATCTACCGTGGTTAGCCAAGACTGAAAAGGATAACCGTGTCAGGTGTCGGCGGATGCGATGTCATCGCATCCCTACCTGAGGCATTCGGAGGTAGGGGCGTGCGGCCCGCGCGCCCGAGGATGATAGGGCGAGGAGGACATGGCGTAGCCCTGCCCCTACCCTGCGCCCACCATCCGGCGGGCGAGGATGACCGGGCCGGTCATCCCTACCAAAGACAGACTAGGTCGGCACGCAGTGCCGACCCTACCTAGATACAGAGGACAGCACGTGGTGCTGTCCCTACCTGCGCGGCGGAGTCGCGAAGGGTTACAGGCGGCGGACGGGGTCAGACACGTTCAGCATGCCGAACGAAGTCTGACCCCATCCTGGGGGATTCCCGGGGTTGAAGGGGGCGGGTGAGATCGGAAGCGTCAGGGAATGCCGTTTCTCAAATCAACGGGCCCACTGGTCAACGGATCAACTAACACCGAAGGGGGTCTTGCCACGCGTACGCTTTTGCGTACCTTTGTCGTCATGACGACGATTTCCGCCACCCGCGCCCGCGCGCAGCTCTACAAGCTGATCGAGGCTTCCGTGCATGAACCGATCCAGATCACGGGCAAGCGCGGCAACGCGGTCCTGGTCAG
>JBILXR010000093.1:0-7443 GCA_044378215.1 Opitutales bacterium | reverse complement strand
AGCGCGTCGGCTACACGCCGTGCTTCCGCCGCGAAGCCGGCAGCTGGGGCGCACACGTGCGCGGCCTGAACCGCTTGCACCAGTTCGACAAGGTCGAGCTCGTGAAGTGGACGCACCCGGACAAGTCTTTCGAGGAACTCGAGCTCCTGCGCGGCGACGCCGAGCGCCTGCTCCAGAAACTGGACCTCCCTTACCGCGTGCTGATGATCTGCGCCGGCGACATCGGCTTCTCCCACAGCAAGCAGTATGACCTCGAAGTCTGGGCCGGCGGCCAGAAGCGCTGGCTCGAGGTCTCGAGCTGCTCCAATTTCACGGACTTCCAGGCCCGTCGCGCGGGGATACGTTTCCGCCCGAAGGACGGAAAGCCCGAATTCGTCCACACCCTCAACGGCTCCGGCCTCGGTCTGCCGCGCGTCCTCGCCGCCATCCTGGAGAACAACCTCCAGGCCGACGGCACCGTGCGCGTGCCCGCAGCGCTTCGTCGCTGGTACGGCAAGGACACGCTGTCGTTCTGAGGTCTGCTTTGGATTGGCAGGGAGCCGGCGCGACGTAGTCTGACCGCGTGCCGATGAGCCTGCCCAGTCCCGACGCCTTACGTGCGGCCGCCCTGCGGCTGCCGCGTCTGCCGTCCGCGCCGGTTTCGTCCGGCCCCGTCGCGGTCGCGGTCTCCGGCGGCGCGGATTCGGTCTACCTGCTCTGTGCGCTTTGGGCGGACGAAGCTTTGCGCCCGCGCCTTCGTGTCCTGCATTTCGATCATCGCGTGCGGGGCGAAGCTTCGGCCGAGGACGCACGCTTCGTCACCGCCTTGTGCGCATCACTCGCCGTCCCGTGCGCGGTCGGGGTTAGGGCGGGGCAGGGGATGGCGTCCGAAGCGGAACTCCGCGCGGGACGCGACGCGTTCTTCACCGAGCAGCGCGCATCCCTCGGATACGACCTGCTCTGCACCGCGCACCATCTCGATGACGTCGTCGAGAACGTGCTGATGCGCCTCGCCCGTGGGGCGGGCCTCGCCGGCCTCGCGGCGCCGCGCTTGCTCCAGTCTTTCCACGACGGGCACCGCCGTTGGCGTCCGTTGATTCAAGCCGGCCTCGCTAAGCCCGCCTTACTCGCGGGCCTGCGGGCCGCCGGCATTCCCTGGCGCGAAGACGCCACCAATCTCCTGCCGGTCGCGGCCCGCAACCGTGTCCGCGCCTGGCTCGCCGCCGGCGGTACCGAAGCGATGGGCGAAGGTTATGCCGACGGCTTCGCCCGTTCTGCCCGCATCCTCGGTGAGGCGCAGGTCGCGCTGGCGCAGTGGGCGCGCGAACTCGGCTGCGTGCTCGGTCCGGATGACACGATGCCCATCGCCGCGCTCCAAGGGCGTCCCGCCGCTCTCATCCAGGAAACGCTCCGCGCATTCCTGCATGCGCATGAAGTCACGGACCCGAGCGCATCGTCCCTGGCTCCCTTGGTCGCGGCGATCGCGGCTGGACATGACGCTCAGGCCAGCGTCTGCGGCCGTCTCGTGCGTGTCGCCGCCGGTGCACTGAGTATCCCTCAGGAACGGTCGGGTTTTGGCTCAGCCGAACGTCTCCTCGAGTTCGGCCTGCCGGACGACGAGTGCGGCTTGCTCGCCGAGCAGGTCGAGGTGGGCGCGGAATTGTGGGCCAGACTGTCCAAGGGAGACATTTCGCCCGACCGGGAAGCCTACGTCGTCGCGCCGGCGGAGGCGCTCGTCTGGCGCGGCCGCGTGGACGGCGATCGTTATCAGCCGTTGGGCGCGCCGGGCTCGGGCAAACTTTCCGACCTGCTCATCAACCGCAAAATCCCCGCCGAAAAGCGGGAGGCGCTCCCGGTCGTCTTGGCAGGCTCCGCGATCCTCTGGGTGCCCGGCCTGCCTCCGGCCGAATCCGCACGCCTGCTTGGCCCGACGAAGGGGGCTCTCCGGTTGACTTGGCTTGGCCCCTGCTTAGGTTAAAACTCTTGCCCATGAGTCAAAACGACCAGCCGGATGATAATAAGAACGGACCCCGCCTGAACACGAAACCGGTCTTCATCTGGCTGCTCCTCATGGTGGCCATCGTCGCCCTGTTCAACCTTCCGGGCGCCGCCTCGGGCAACGCCGTCCAGGTCCTGAATGTCTCGCAGGTGCTCTCCTACGCCCAGGAGAAGAAGATCAAGAACCTCACCCTCCAGCCCAACCCCACCTCGGGTTCCGAGAGCTGGGTCCGGATCTCCGGCGAGCTGGCCGTGGCCGGCGCCGACGCCGGCGACAAGTCCCGCTTCACCGCGGACGGCCGCCTGACCGAGAAGGAGTTCGAACTGCTGCGCGCCTCCGTCGCCCGCGACGCTTTCAAGGAGATCCCCGCCCAGACCGGTTGGACGATGTTCCTCTACAACGTGCTGCCCACGCTGCTGGTCTCCGGCGTGGTGCTGTTCATGATGTATCGCTTCCTCAAGAACGCCAACCGCGGCGCGATGCAGTTCGCCAAGTCCCGCGCCCGCCTCAACGCCAACGAGAAGGAGACGACGACCTTCAAGGACGTCGCCGGTTGCGACGAGGCCAAGGAAGAGGTGAAGGAGATCGTCGATTTCCTCAAGGACCCCAAGCGCTTCACCAAGATCGGCGCCAGCATCCCGAAGGGCGTGCTCATGGTCGGGCCTCCCGGCACCGGCAAGACCCTGCTCGCGCGCGCCGTCGCCGGCGAGGCGGGCGTGCCTTTCCTCAGCATCAGCGGTTCCGACTTCGTCGAGATGTTCGTCGGCGTCGGCGCGGCCCGCGTCCGCGACACTTTCGAGCAGGCCCGCAAGCTCGCCCCCTGCATCATCTTCATCGACGAGATCGACGCGGTCGGCCGCCAGCGCGGCGCCGGCGTCGGCGGTGGCAACGACGAGCGTGAGCAGACCTTGAACTCCTTGCTCGTCGAGATGGACGGCTTCGACGGACAGGCCGGCGTCATCGTCATCGGCGCCACCAACCGTTCCGACGTCCTCGACGCCGCCCTGCTGCGCCCGGGTCGTTTCGACCGCCAGGTCTTCGTCGACCTGCCTGACCTGCGCGGCCGTGAGGCCGTCCTCGCCGTGCACGCCAAGCGTTTCCAGCTCGCCCCGTCCGTCGACCTCCAGCGTGTCGCCCGCATCACGACCGGCATGTCCGGCGCGGATCTCGCCAACCTGCTCAACGAAGGCGCCCTGCACGCCGGACGTCGCAATCGCGAGAAGGTCGAGATGGTCGACATCGAAGAAGCGCGCGACAAGATCTCCTACGGACGTGAACGTCGCCGCGTCATGGACGCCGTCGACCTGCGCAACACCGCCTACCACGAAGCCGGCCATGCCGTCGTGCAGGCCCTCATCGACGACGGTGCGCTGCCGCTCCACAAGGTCACCATCCTGCCGCGCGGGCGCGCCCTCGGCATGGCCATGCTGATGCCGACCAAGGAACTCCTCGGTTACACGCGCCAGCGCCTGCTCGACTACATCTGCATGGCCATGGCCGGCCGCGTCGGCGAGAAGGTCATCTCCGGCGAGATCTCCAACGGCGCCTCGAGCGACATCAAGCAGGCCACCCGTTTCGCCCGCCAGATGGTCTGCGACTGGGGCATGAGCGACCTCGGCCCGATCGCGTTCGGTGAGAATTCCGACACCGTCTTCCTTGGTCGGGAGATCTCGCGTACGCAGACCCACAGCGACGAGACCGCCCGCCGGATCGACGAGGCCATCTCCGCCATCGTCCGCGAGCAGTACGCCCGCGCCGAGAAGCTCATCGCCGACAATGCGGAAGCCCATCGCAAGATCGCCGAAGCCTTGCTGCTGCACGAGACCCTCGACGGCGTCCATGTGATGGAAATCCTTAAGACCGGCGCGATCCAGACTCCGGTGGCCGCTCCGGCCACGACGCCGGCCGCGCCGGAGCCGGCTCCTTCCGCTCCCGCGCCGGCAGCCGAAGCAGGCCCTGGCCTGCAAACCTCCCCGACCCCCGCTTGAGGTTTGCCCTCGTCGGGCCGGGTGCGTAGGGTAGGGCATGGTCATCGGACTCACCGGAGGCATCGGTTGCGGCAAGTCGACCGCCGCCGCCTGCTTTGCCGAGCTGGGCTTCGTCGTCATCGACGCCGACCAGCTGGCCCGTCAGGTCCTGGGATCTCACGTGTGCGTCAGCCGCCTGCGGGAGCGCTGGGGGGGCGCCTGCTTGGATCCGCAGGGTGTTCCCGACCGTAAGTGGATCGCCGCGAAGGTCTTCACTGATGCGGATGAGCGGGCCTTTCTGGAGTCGGTCACCCACCCCGAAGTGGCGCGCCTAAGACGGGAAGCCACCGCCGACGCTTCGGCCGATTACGTCGTCGAAATCCCGCTGCTTTTTGAGAAGGAACTCACCGCTGGTTTCAGTTCGATCGTGGTCATAGCCTGTTCGGACGGCGTGCGTCGGGTCCGTCTGCGCGGTCGCGGCCTCTCCGACGTCGAAATTGCCGCCCGGATTGCTTCACAACTTTCTCTCGTGGAGAAGGTTAAACGTGCCGACGTCGTGTTCTGGAACGACGGAGAGCCTGAGTTCCTGCGCGAGCAGGTAAGGAGCTGGGTCAGTCGGCTGAGGGGCGCCCCAAACGGCTAATCTTTGGTTAGTTTACGATTGCGGCAAAGTTCCTCTAATTTAGGGTCATTTCCCCCGTTGTTCTCCTCTTTGAGGAGCCATCCCCCTATCCCCATTCTTCCGCTCCGGATTTCCCCACTGTGACGACCGCCGACGACTACGTCATCCAATTCATTCAGGACAAGGGGCTGGTGTCTCCTGCCGACGTGGCCGAGGCCCGTGCCGCCACCGCCCCCGTGCCTGACGGTCAGAACGCCGACACCGCTGCCATCGCCAAGCTTGTCGAGACCGGAAAGGTGGCTTGGCCTCAGATCACCGCCGCGTTGAGCAAGGAGTTCGACATGGAGGTCATCGACGTGACCCAGGTGTCCCCTTCGGAAGACGTCCTCAAGCTCATCAGCCGCGAACAGGCCGAGGCCCGCAATATCCTGCCGTTACAGATGGAAGGAGCCGAGCTCCTCGTCGCCATTTCCGACCCGCTCGACACCGAGACGCTCGACTCGATATCCGGCATCCTGAAACTTCCGCTCAACCCGCGGCTCGCCCCGCCGGACGCCCTGAAAGAGGCTATTTCACGTTGTTACGGCGGCGGTCCTATCAGCGGCGGCGGCGCTTACAATGACATCCTCGGCAAGGGCGGCGACGATGGTCTGGCCGTCGAGCTGCCGCAGGGCGGCGACGTCAAGGAAGACGACGCGCCGATCATCCGTTACGTCAACTCGCTCATCGTCGACGCCATCCGTCGGAAGGCTTCGGACATCCACCTCGAGCCCCTCGAAAAGCGTTTCCGCGTGCGTTTCCGCATCGACGGCGTCCTGCAGGAGATGAAGGGGCCGCCCAAGCGCCTCCAGCCTTCGATCATCTCCCGTCTCAAACTCATGGCCGAGGTCTCCCTCGCCGAGAAGCGCATCCCGCAGGACGGACGCATCCAGGCCCGCACCGGCGGCCGCGACATCGACTTGCGCGTCTCGGTCCTGCCCACCGTCTACGGCGAATCGATCGTCATGCGAATCCTCGACAAGGAAGGCCTCAAGCTGGGCCTGCCTGAGCTGGGCTTCTTCGCCGACGACCAGGCCAAGTTCCAGGGCCTCATCTCCGGTTCCGACGGCGTCTTCCTCGTCACCGGTCCGACCGGTTCCGGCAAGTCGACCACGCTCTATTCGGCGCTCAACTACATCAACAAGCCCGACCGTAAGATCATCACCGTCGAAGACCCTGTCGAATACCAGATGGCCGGCATCAACCAGGTGCAGGTGAAGCGTGACGTCGGCATGACCTTCGCCGCCGCCCTGCGCGCCATGCTCCGTCAGGCGCCCAACATCGTGATGATCGGTGAAATCCGAGATCTGGAGACCGCTGAGATCGCGATCAACGCGGCCCTCACCGGTCACATGGTGTTCTCCACGCTCCACACCAACGACTCCGTCTCCGCCGTCACCCGTCTCGTCGACATCGGCGTCAAGCCGTTCCTCGTCTCGGCGGCCCTCCGCGGCGCCCTCGCCCAGCGCCTCGTGCGCCGCAACTGCCAGGCCTGCGCCGCGCCTTACAGGCCGACGGCCAAGGAGCTCTACTCGATCGGCATGTCCGAGCAGGATCTCGCCAACGCCACGCCCATGAAGGGCGCCGGCTGCCCCAAGTGCGGCGAGCGCGGCTACAAGGGACGTCGCGGCGTCTTCGAACTCTTCGTCATCACCGAGGAGATCCAGGAGATGATCTACGGCGGCTCCAATCTCGTCGACCTGCGCCGCAAGGCCCGCGAGGCCGGCATGCGCACCATGCGCGAGGACGGCCAGCGCAAGGTCGCCTCCGGCATGACCACCATCGAGGAAGTCCTCGGAGCCACCGTCGCCGACGACGTGATCTGATCCGATGGCCTACGCGATGAACCAGTTGTTGGAGGCCATGCTCGAGAGCCGTGCTTCCGATCTGCACATCCGCGTCGGCCGGCCGCCCTGCCTGCGGGTCGACGGCGAAATGGTCGAGTTCGAAGGAGCGGCGCTGACCGCCGACGAGACCGAAGCCTTGGTCCTCGCCGCCGTGCCGCCGGCCCGTCGCGCGGCGCTCGTCGCGGAAGGCGGCTGCGATTTCGCGTTCTCTTTCCAAGGCACCTCCCGGCTGCGCGCCAACGCGTTCCGGAGCTGCGGCGCCTACGGGATGGTGCTGCGCCTGCTGCCTTCGGCCATGTTCACGCTCCAGCAGCTGCGGATGCCGCCGGTCGTCCAGGAGATGCTCAGGCGCGCCCGCGGCCTGATCCTCGTCACCGGCCCGACCGGCTCGGGGAAATCCACGACCCTGGCCTCGATGGTCAATTGGATCAACGAGAACGAGAGCGGTCACATCGTCACGATCGAGGACCCCATCGAATACACCCACGCGCACAAGCGCTGCCTCGTCACGCAGCGCGAGGTCGGCGAAGACCTGCCCTCCTTCGCGGAGGGCGTCCGGTCGGCCCTGCGGCAGGATCCGGACGTCATCCTCATCGGTGAGATGCGCGACCTGGACACCATCGAGGCGGCCGTCACGGCCGCCGAGACCGGGCATCTCGTGCTGGGCACGCTGCACACGTCGGGCGCCACCCGGACGATCGATCGCATCATCGACGTCTTCCCGCCCACGGCCCGCGAACAGATCCGGACCCAGCTCGCCACCTCCCTCACGGCGGTGATCTCGCAATGCCTCGTCCGGACGAAGGCCGGCGGCCGCGTCGCCGCCTCCGAGATCATGCTGCGCACCGACGGCGTGGCCGCCAAGATCCGGGAAGGTAAGACCTACCAGCTGGCCACCGACGTCGAGACCGGCGCCGCCCGGGGCATGCGCACGCTCGACGGCGACCTGCTCGCCTTGTTCGCCCAAGGTCTCGTCGCCGAGGACGAGGT
>JBILXR010000092.1:0-7461 GCA_044378215.1 Opitutales bacterium | reverse complement strand
TGCGACTGCCACCTCGGACACGTGTTCGAAGACGGTCCGGCCCCGACTGGCCTACGCTACTGCCTCAACTCCGAGTCCCTCAAGTTCAAGGAACTCAAGGGAACGTCGGAGAAGAAGTAACTTACTTCTTCTTCGCCTTCGACTTCGAGGCCGCCTTCTTCACCGGGGCGGCCTTCTTCTTGGCCACGACCTTGACCGGCTTCTTCTTCGCGTCCGGCTTGGCGGCCTTCTTCGCGACCGGCTTGGCCTTCGGAGCGACCTTCGCCTTCTTCGCCGGCGCGACCTTCACGGCCTTCTTGGCGACGGGCTTGGCCGACTTCTTCGCAATCGGCTTGGCCTGCGGGGTGACGACCTTGCCGGAATGCACCTTCGCCAGGCGCTTGGCCACGGCGGGTTCGACGTAAGGAGCGGGAGCCTTCGGACGCTGGTCGACCGGTCCTTTGACCGCAGCCCAGAGCTTGTCGCGGAATTCCTGGATGCCTGCCTGCGAGTAGCAAGAGATCGGGATGACCATGTCCTTCACGCGTTCCTGGAATTTCTTCAGCTTCGCAGCGGCTTCCGGGAGGTCCATCTTGTTGGCCACGATGATGCGCGGCTTGGCGGCGAGGATCGGCGAGTAGAGGCGCAGTTCGCGCTCGAGGATGCGGTGGTCGTCCCACGGCTCGCGGTTCTCGCTGCCGGCCATGTCGATGATGAAGACCAGGAGCGAGCAGCGCTCGACGTGGCGGAGGAACTGGTGGCCGAGGCCGCGGTTCTCGTGCGCGCCTTCGATGAGGCCGGGGATGTCGGCCATCACGATGCGGTCGAAGCGGTCGGTGTAATCGATCACGCCCACGTTGACGTGGAGGGTCGTGAACGGATACGGCGCCATCTTCGGACGGGCGGCCGTGAGGAGATTCGTCAGGGTCGACTTACCCGCGTTGGGGTAGCCCACGAGGCCGATGTCGGCGATCGTCTTAAGCACGATCCGGAACTTGCCTTCTTCGCCCGGGTAGCCCGGGGTCGTGCGACGCGGAGCCTGGTTGACCGAACTCTTGAAGTTCATGTTGCCCAGGCCGCCCTTGCCGCCGGCGAGAAGCACGACGCGTTCACCGTGCTCGGTCAGTTCCGCCACCAAGCGGTTGGTGCCCTCTTCGAGGACCTGCGTGCCCGGAGGCACCGGCAGGATCAGGTCGCCGCCGTCGGGACCCGCGCACTGGCGGCCCATACCCGGAGCGCCGTTGCGGGCGCGACGGTGCGGCTGCCAGCGGTAGGCTTGGAGGTCGCCTTCGTTACGGTCGCAGACCAGGACGACATCGCCGCCCTTGCCGCCGTTGCCGCCGTCGGGTCCGCCCTTCGGGATGAATTTCTCACGACGGAAGCTGACGCAGCCGTGGCCGCCGTCACCGGACTTCAGTTCAACCTTGGCTTCGTCGATAAACATTTGCCCCCAAGGTAGGGCGTCCCCGGCCCCGAGGGCGAGGAGGAAAGGCGGCGGCTCAGCGTTCGAGCCCGCGGGAGCGGCGCAGCCAGCTCTCGATCGGGGAGAACAGCACGAGATCGGCGAGCAAGCCCACCAGCATCACGACGGCCATCACGCCCATCACCTGATCCATGCGGAGCAGTTCACGGCCGGCGTTGAGGAGCGACCCCAGGCCGAAGCCGGTGAGGATCACGACGAAGATCTCGGCGGCCATGAGCGAGCGCCAAGCGAAGGCCCAGCCCTGCTTCATGCCGCTGAGGACGCCGGGGAGCGCGGCCGGGAAGATGACGCGAGTCCAGAGGTGCCAGCCATTGGAGCCCATGGTCTGGGCGGCGCGCAGGTAGAGCGGCGGCACGTTGAGCACCGACTCCTGCACCGCGATGACGACGGCCCAGATCGTGCCCATCACCACGACGAAGAGGACGGCTTCCTCACGGATGCCGAACCAAAGGAGCGCGAGCGGCACCCAGCAGACGGAAGGCAGGGTCTGGAGGCCCAGGGCCAGGACCCCGAGCGTGTCGCGGACCCAGCGCACGCGGGCGCAGAGGGCGCCGAGTGGGATACCGAAGGCCGCGCCGATGGCGAAGCCGATGAGCAGACGGCGCATCGTCACCCAGGTGGCGGGGAGGAGCTCGCCCTTGCTAAGCGCATCGAGGTAATGGCCGGACTCGAAAGTGGTCTTGTCGAAGAGCGCCCAGAGGAACCATTCCAAGATGTGCGACGGAGCGGGGACCAGGACCTCGTTGGCCTGGCCGGAGCGGACCATCCACTCCCAGCCGCCGAGGAGCAGGAGCGCGATGAAGGTCGGGATGACCGGACGAGGAAGCTTCAAGGCCATGGTCATTTGGCGAGATGGGAGGAAAGCGCCACGGTGACCTCGGAAGCGAGGTTCGCGAGCGCCGGATCGTTCATGCGGCGCGGACGAGGGAGGTTCACGTCAAACACCTGCTGGACACGGCCAGGATTAGGCGAAAAGAGCACGACGCGATCACCGAGGCAGACCGCCTCACGGATGTTGTGCGTCACGAGGACGATGGTCTTCTTACGCTTCGTGAAGATCTCCTGGATATCCCCGTAGAGCTGCTCGCGGGTGAGCGCGTCGAGGGCCGAAAAAGGTTCGTCCATCAGGAGCACACGCGGATTCGGCGCGAGCGAACGGGCCAGGGCCACGCGCTGGCGCATGCCGCCGGAGAGCTCGTGCGGACGGGCCTTCTCCTTGTTACCGAGCCCGACGAGGTTGAGGTAGTAACGGGCCGATTCAAGTCGCTCGGCCTCGGTGAGGTCCGGCTTGAGGCGCAGGCCGAAGAGCACGTTCTCCAAGGCGTTGAGCCAGGGGAAGAGCGCGTCCTGCTGGAACATCACGAGACGATCGCGACCCGGGGCGACGATCGGTTGGTCGCCAAGGTGGATCTCGCCTTCGTTGGTGTGCTCGAGGCCGGCAAGAAGGCTAAGGAGAGTCGACTTACCGCAACCCGAAGGACCGACGATCGCCAGGAACTCCCCTTCCCTCACGTCGAGGGTGATGTCCTGCAAGGCGGTGACCTGGCCGGATGCCCCGTCGAAACGTTTGGTAACGTTGCGAAGCGTCAAAGCCGCGGAGGCGGCAGGCTTGTCGAGCGGGGAGCTCATGAGGTCAGACAGAGAAAAGAACCGGCCGTAAGTTGTCAAGTTTAGTTAACTTATCAGGATTAGGGGAATCTTGACGAACTTTTAGGCCCCGGAGGCGAAGGAATCACCTCCTTCAGCCTACGGGGCCTAGACTTATCAAGCAATGGCTTACTTGGCGGCAGGAGCCGGGTCGGAGACCAAGGATTCCAACAGCGGCTCGATCGGAGCATCGCCGTTGAGCAGACCGGAGTCCTTGGAATCCTTGAGGGCCTGCGCGAAGGCCGCGGTCAGGCGGATCTTGCGGGCGGCGTCTTCCTCGCGGGCGTCGAAGATCACGCGACCGAGGGCCGGGCCGATCGTCTCAGCCTTGGGCGGAGTCGAGCGGGTCTCGGCGCCGATGCCGGCGATGACGAGCTTCTCATGCAGCGCGCGATCGGCCAGGAGCTTGTCGCGGAGGGCGTAGTGCGAGCGGACGAAGGCTTCGATGCCCTTGCCGTTCTTCGCGAGCGCCGTCTTGGAGGAGGTCAGCACGGTGATGATGGCGTCCTTCTTCTCGACGAGGATCTCGCCGCCGAACTCGGTGGTGAGACGGGTCACCCAAGGCTCGACCGTCCAGGCCGCATCGATGTCGCCGCGGGAGAACAGCAGGACCAGTTCGGCGTTCTGCGCTGGGATGATCTTGGTGTCGCCGCCGTTGACGGTGACGTTGAGGCCGCCTTCTTTCAGCCAGACGCGGGCGTCGATATCCTGCGTGTTGCCGAGCTGAGGCGTGGAGAGGCGCTTGCCGACGAAGTCCTTCGGGGTCTTCAGGCCGAGACCCTTGCGGACCACGAGGGCGTTGCCACCGCGGGCGACCGCTGCGAGGATGCGGATCTCCTGACCCTTGGTGCGGACGTGGGCGTTGATCGTCGGCGAAGGACCGACGTAGGTCACGTCGACCGCGCCGGCGAGGAGGGCCTCCATCGCGGAAGGGCCGGCGTTGAAGGAACGCCATTCGATCTTCGATCCCTTCGGCAGGTGCGCGAGGTGCCAGTCGTTCTGTTCACGCTGGAGCTGGCGGGCGGCGAGCGCCGGCGAGTGCGTGAGGTTCGGGAAGAACCCGACGCGGAGGACGACCGGTTCTTCGGCCGAGGACGCCACCGGGAGGGCGGCGGCCAGGGCGAGCCAGGCGAGGGTCTGGCGGAGCAGGTTGGTTTTCATGATGAGCTGATTTGGTTAGGATTGAGTAGAGGGCTTAGGTGAGAGGTCGCAAGCAGGGGCTCAGAAGAGCTTGGTCAGGACCTCGACGTAGGCGAAGTCGGAGTCGTTGCTGGGGCGGCCGGCCACGCGGAGGCGGTTCGACGTCCATTCCCCGGAGATGAAGTGGGCATAGCCCACGGTCACCAAGGTCTGCGGCGTGACCTGCCAGAGGAAACGGATATCGAATTCCGAACCGACGTTACGTCCGCTCTGTCCGGTCGAATCGCGGTTGAAGCCATTGTTCTGAACAGCCGCCCCGACGGAGGCGAGGTTGTTGAAACGATCAGACGCGCTGTAGAGCTTGAACCAGCTGTAGCCCACGTCGAACTTCAGGGTCGTATCCGGCTGCGCTTCGTAACGGACCTTCGGAGTGATGGCGTTCTCGAGGACGAAGTAATCATCCGCCGACCAAGGACGTTGGAAGCCGTAGAAACGTTCGAAGCGTTCGTCCGTGCCGGTCGTGCCGGCGTTGTCACCGGTGATGGCGCCGTAGAACACGCTGAAGCGGGATTTCCAGGAATCATTGAAGCTGTAGCCGAGTTCGGCCCAAGCCGCCCAGGCATCGACATCGCGGTTGCCGTTATGACCGGACTGCGCGATGAAGGAGGCGTCGAAATCGAAGCCGCTCTTGCCGAAGAAGCCGTAAGCGCGGATGCCCGGGGAGTTCACTTCGCGGCCGCCGTTGGCGACGAACTTCTCCTTCTGCTGGAAGAAGAAAGGCTCGATGGTCACGTCCTCGGACCACTTGCGCCAGTGGCCGATGACGGCGTTGACCGTCTTGCCGGCTTCCGTGCGGTCGGGGTCGTAAGTGATGCGGGCCAAGGGCTGGAGGTGCAGCAGGTCGACCTGCCAGTCGCTGGTCTCCTGACCGATCGAGGCGTGGACGCCGCGGAAGGAGTTGGCGGTGTTGCGCCACTGGTTGTTACCGATGAGGCGACGGTCGAGGAACTCGAAGTTGTGGAGACCGTAGCGGACGGAGATCGGGCGGGAATTGCCCTGGGCGTCGGCCGGCAGCACGTTCTTGAAATACAGCTCGGCGTAGGCACGGATCGGTTCGAGCTCGTTGATGTCGCGGTTGTCCTTGACGAAGTTGCCGTTGTAACGGTGCGCATCCTGGATTTCCACCGCGAAGCGCAGCGGGTCGACGATGTCACGGACGCCGAGGTAGAGCCGCGTGCGGTGGAGGAAAGGCTGGTCCAGGCCGGCGCGGTCGCGGCGGATATCGTCGTCACGGTATTCGTAGCGGAAACGGTAGTCGAGGCCGGCATCGAGCCAGCTATACTGGTTGAGCAGGCTCCAAGGGCTTTTGGTCGCCGGAGTGACATACTTGGGCGGATCCGGGTCGCGCGTCGTGCTGTAGGCCAGCGGCTTGGCGTAGTAGGGAGTCGCGTCGTAGGTGGTGGTGAGTCCGCCCTCCGTGACGGTGATGGTGTCGGCCGCCTGGACGGCGGACGCGGCCGCCAGCAGCGCGGCGAACGGGAGGGTGGTCTTGGTGATCTTGGTGTTCATCGTGATAACGTAATGAGTGGCTCCTGTTGTTAAGGTGACATCATTAGTTATGATTAGATGATTAAGGTCAAGATTAGAATACTAAATCAGTATGTTTTTATTTACTTAATAATCAGTGACTTACAAATAAAACGGGAAAAGCCATCAGATAAAGTATAGTGAATCAGTCTTCTTTATCCGCCTCTCACTCCCCTTTTCAGATGAAATAATCGGGCAGGAGATTCGCGAGCAATCCGTCCGTCTGTCGGCCCTGGGCGTTATTCGTAAAATTCGGAGCTCCCGTGATGAAGGCGGGGCGTCTTCCGCTCGCTTCCAACTTACGCTGCGCGACGATCACGACCGAGCCGAGCGTATGTCGGTCCAGGATGTCGGAGATCGCGTTACGCACGTCGAGCATGAGCATGCGCAGCCCGCAGTTCGCTTCATCCGGACAAGAGCAACGCTCATACGCGGTGTGCGACGCGCAGGCGACAGGAGCCAGCGGGCCTTCGATATGGCGGATGACCTGACCGAGCGAAATCTCCGTCGCCGCACGGGCGAGACGATAGCCTCCCTTGCGTCCGCGCAGGCCTTTGACGAAGCCTCCGTCGCGCAGGTCGTTCATGATCTGCTCGAGGAATTTCTCCGGGATATTGTCGGAAGCGGCGATCTCAGCGACCTGCAGACGCTCCATTCCGTAGGCCTCGCCAAGTCCGAGACAGATGAGCGCGCGCAGGGCGTATTCTCCTTTTCGTGACAGCTTCATCCGCTCCGCACTATGCCAGCGGGGGCGGAAGGCTCACAACGAAATAATCAGAAGACGCCGGCCACGAACCACAGGCTGGCGCTGACCACCATGGCGGTGGCGATCCAGCCCAGCACCAGGATCCAGCGCGGGGCGACGAACGCACCCATGAGCTTCGCGTCCCCGGTCATGCGCACGAGCGGCCAGCAGGCGAAACCGAGCTGCAGACTGAGGATGACCTGACTCCAAAGCAGCAGCGACTCCACCCTGCCCTCGCCCGCCAGGCCGATGACGAGCAAGGCCGGCGCGAGCGCGGCGAGGCGCGTGGCCACGCGGATGATCCAGCCGGCCGTCTTGATCTTGAGAAAGCCTTCCAGGACGATCTGGCCGGCCATCGTGCCGGTGATGGTCGCGTTCTGACCCGAGGCAAGCAGCGCGACGGCGAAGAGCGTGCCGGCGAAGGTCGCCCCGAGGACGCCGTCCAGCAGGCGATGGGCTTCGCGGATGTCGGTGACGGCCTCCGGACGACCATGGAAGGCCGCGGCGCTGAGCACGAGCAGGCCGGCGTTGACGAAGAAGGCCAGGCTGAGCGCGAGCGTGGAATCCCACGTGGCAAAACGCATGGCCTCACGGCGTTCGTCCTCGGTCCGTCCGAAATCCCGGGAACCCACGATCGACGAATGGAGATAGAGGTTATGCGGCATGACCGTCGCGCCGATGATGCCGAGCGCCACGAAGAGCATGCCCGGGCGGGTCAGCACGTCGGTCGTGGGGATGAAACCCTTCACCATTTCGGCGACGACAGGCTTGGCCAGCAGGAGCTCCACGCCGATGCAGGCGGCGATGGTCAGGACCAACACGGCGACGAGCGACTCGAGCCAGCGGTAGCCGAGGCGCGTGAGCGCGAGCAGGACGAGCA
>JBILXR010000091.1:0-7547 GCA_044378215.1 Opitutales bacterium | reverse complement strand
AGGAGAAGCGCGGCATCTGCGAGCGCACCGAGACCATCGACGGCGACCGCGTCGTCCTCGTCTGCCTCCTGCCGCTCAACGAGATCCTCGTCGACTTCAACGACCGCATGAAATCCATCACCCGCGGCTACGGTTCGATGGACTACGAGCTCGGCGAATACGTCACCTCCGACCTCGTGAAGATGGACATCCGCGTCAACGAGGAGCCGGTCGACGCCTTCTCCTCGATCGTGCACGCCTCCAAGGCCGAAGGCCGCGGTCGTAACCTTTGCGAGCGACTCAAGGAGCTCCTCCCGCGCCAGCTCTTCAAGATCGCCATCCAGGCGGCCGTCGGCTCCAAGGTCATCGCCCGCGAGACCATCGGTTCCGTCGGCAAGGACGTCACCGCGAAGTGCTACGGCGGCGACATCTCCCGTAAGCGCAAGCTCCTCGATAAGCAGAAGGAGGGCAAGAAGCGCATGAAGCAGATCGGCAAGGTCGACATCCCGCAGGAAGCCTTCATCAAGATCCTCAAGAACGAGGGCTGAGGACCTAGTTCGGGCTTTCCCTCCGGTCGGCGCCCGCTAGTTTGGGGGCGTCCCCCATGTCTTTCTACTACCGCCGCAAGCTCCGCAAAATCGGCAAGGCCTTGCTCGAAGGTTCGGAGAAGGTCCACCTCTACCGCGGCGACGTCCTGGCCCGCGCCGACCTCAACGAGCAGCTCGAGCTCGCCGATAAGGTCCGCGCCGCCACGCGGGATCGCACCCGCGAGGTCACCGAGGTCGAGGCCTTGCTCAACCGCCTGCATGAGGTCCTGACCCGTAACGGCGGTAAGATCTACCCGCTGACCTCCGGTACGGACTATACCGAGATGGTCGTGATGGCCGCGATCGTGGCCGGAGCCATCCGCAGCTTCTTCCTGCAGCCGTTCAAGATCCCGACGAATTCGATGTGGCCCACGTACAACGGCATGACCGCCGAAGTGCGCGCGCCCGACGCGCCGGTCCCCGGCATCGCGCAGCAGGTCCTCGACAAGGTCCAGTGGACCTGGACGTACGTCATCCCCGCCGAGGCCTCGGGTCCGGTGGCCATCCCGATCGTGATGCAGCGCGGACCCAATGGTCAGGTCGAATACGGCCTGCGTTCCCGCACGCGGGTCGTCGACGCCGGCATCTTCGGCACGGGTATCTGGAAAGGTCCCGCCGACAAGCATGAGATCCTCGTCGGCAATACGATGCAGACGATGGTACTCCCCGCCGACTTCGGTTTCGAGACGGTCATCCTGCGCACCTATTTCCCGGAAGAGTCCCAATTGAAGCTGCCCCGCCAGGATCAGGACCGCTGGCGCGTGGTCTTCGCCAAGGCCGTCCGCGAGGGTCGCATCCAGAACAGTCCCTTCGGCCCGGTACTGCTGACCGGTAAGTCGGCCACGGCAGGCGCTCCGTTGTTCAACTTCGACATCCTTACGGGAGACATGCTCTTCGTGGACCGGATGTCCTACCACTTCGTCGACCCGTCCCGCGGCGACACCTTCGTCTTCCGGACGAACACGATCCCGGGCCTCAACGACCAATACGGTCAGCCTTCGCAGAGCTATTACGTGAAACGTCTCGCCGGCACGCCCGGGCAAAAACTCCGCGTCGGCACGGCGGGCGAACTCTTCGTCGACGGCCAGCTCGTGACCTCGCCCGAGCCGATGGTGCTCAACAGCCGGCGCGCGATGGACCAAGGTTATTACGGTTACCTGCCGGACGCCGGCGGCGACCGTTATGCCATCCCGCTGGACCAGGAGCACACTGTCTCGGCGAAGCATTACTTCGCGCTCGGTGACAACTCCGCCAATAGCTTCGATTCGCGTGGTTTCGGCGAAGTGCCCGCCGACGCCGTCGTCGGCAAGCCGCTCTTCATCCTGCACCCGTTGACGTCCCACTGGGGTCCGGCGAAATAGGTCAGGGGCAGGGGTTGAGGTAGTAGATCATGCTATCTTCTGTCTTGGGTAGGGCTGACCGACCCGGTCAGCCGTCCTTTGTATTTCCTCGGTTGAGCGGGTCGCTCAACCCTACCCATGCCTTGCCTACCCCGACCCCTACCCCTATCCCTGCGCTGCGTCGCACCACCATGTCCTGGACCCTCTACCGCCACTACAAGGGCAACCATTACCTCCGGCTCGGGGTGGCGGCGCATTCCGAGGACCTGTCGCCGCAGGTGGTCTACCGCTGCCTCTACGATAATCCGGCGGCGCGCACGTGGGTGCGTCCGCAGCCGATGTTCGAAGGCACGATCGAAGACGGCCGCCAGCGCTTTACGCCGGTGGGACGTCTGCGTCTGGTGCAGCCCGAGGACCTGCGCACCGTCCTGGTGTTCGGCTACGACGCTTGGAAGCACGGGGAGACTTTTGATCAATACTGCGCCGACAAGGATCAGGATCCGAACCATGTCCGCGGCACGCGTTACCTGCTCGAGGATGTGGCCGGCGAGCCGGTGTCCGCATTGAACGTCCTGCGCTTCCGCGAGAGCCTCATCGGACTGGCGTCCGTAGCGACCTCGCCGGATCAGCGCGGCAAAGGCTACGCCTCGCTGCTCTTGCGTGCCGTCATGGAGCTCCATCGTTTCGCGCAGCTCGATACGCGCTTCATGCTCTTCTCCGAGGTCAAGCCCGCCTTCTACGGACGACACGGCTTCCGCGTCCTGCCGATGGAGCACCAGCGTTTCTCGAAATCCCTGGCCATGGCCACCGGCGACACGCCGCTGACCGCGACTGAAGCGGAATTCCTAAAGGCCTATTTCTAGGCGGAGGCTCACTTCTTCGCCGGGGAGGCGAGGGCGACCTTGTCGAGCCACTCGGCTATTTTCGTATATTCGGAGGGCGCGAAGGCGTGGCCGACGCCGGCCATCTCGCTCGCGGTCACCGCGGCGCCCTTGGTTCGCAAAGCGGCGGGCAGGTGCCGGGTGTCGGGCTTATTGGAGCCTTTTTCCGAGCCCCAGCAGACGTAGGCGAACTTGCCCTGGAGGTCGTTGAGTTCGCCGAGCGACGTGTAACCTGTGCCGCCACCTTCGGCGAAGAGGAAGACTCCGAAATAATCCGTGAGTCCCGGACGCCCGCTCAGGCGCAGCATCCCGTCGATAGCGTGGGCGCCGTTGCTGAAGCCGGCGATGATCGAACGAGGCTTGTCGATGTTCGGGATCACCTTCGCGATCTCCTCCAGCATGAAGCGATGGTAGGCCCAGACTTTGGCGTAATCGCCGACCATGTTCGTCTGCCTAGGGTTATTCGCGCCCTTAGGGTAGGGCAGGCCGATCAAAATGAGGTCGCCCGCGGGCAGGAAAGCGCCGCTGGGCTGATTGCCGCCTTCGCCGCCGCCGAGCCAGACGACCAGCGGGTATTTCTTCGCCGCATCGTAACCCGCCGGGAGTTTCAGGTGACAGGCCGCGAGTGCGCCTTTGCGGTCCACGGTCAGTTCCGGGAAATCAAAGCGCAGCGTGGCTCCGGGCGCGACCTGGGCCTTAAGCTCTGTCCGCGGGACGGCGACGACGGTCGGCTTCAACTCGGCCTTGTCCGCCGCGACCAAGGTCGCGGTCGCGAGCAGGAGGCAGAGGCGAAAGAAGTTCATCCGTCTGGGCAGGGTTATCCGGAAATCATGCCTTACGCATCCGGTCGCTGGCAAACAAGATGCGGAATCCCTGCATCGAGACAGTAAGGGGTCAGACCGCTTCTGAGCGATATCCGTCAGAAGCGGTCTGACCCCTTACTTGAACGACTTCTTCCGCCAGGCGGCGTCGGCTTCGCGGTCGGTGCGGAACTCGATGACGCGCACGCCTTTGCCGCGGACTTCGAGCAGGCGGCGCAGGTCGCTCCAGCCTTCGGCGAGGTCGTGGCGCACCTTGTGGGCGGCGCAGAGCTTGCCGAGGTCGGTCGCCTGCGGGGTGCCCCAGAGCTGTTCGAAGCGGGCGCTCTTGGCGATGGCGAGGTGGTTGAAGATGCCGCCTCCCTGGTTGTTGATCACGACGACCGTGAGGTCGCCGCGGTGGCCGTAGGCGGAGAGCAGGGCGTTGCTGTCGTGTAGGAAAGTCAGGTCGCCGCAGAGGAGCACGGTGCGCTTGCCGTCGAGCGAGGCACCGAGCGCGGTCGAGACGGTGCCGTCAATACCGTTGGCGCCGCGGTTGGTCAGGACCTCCGGGCCAGGGCCGGGCGGATGGTAGAACCACTCCACGTCGCGGATCGGCATGCTGCTGCCGACGAACAGGCGATCATCGGTGCCGAGGGCTTCGTCGAGCAGTGACACGACGCGGCCTTCGAAGGGCCAGTCGACGTTCACGATGCGCGTGAGCTTCTTGGCGGCGGCCTTCTGGGCGGACTGCCAGGCTTTGCCATAAGCACTGGTGCGATTGGCGACATCATCGCCTGAAGGCACGAGCTGTCCGTCGAGGCGGCTCCAGCGCGAGTGCGTCGGATCGGTGTTCTCGCCCGCGCGTCCGAGCTGGAGGGCGGTGATATCCTCTGACTTGAGCCAGGCGCGCAGGACTTTGCTGGTCGGCAGCGGGCCGACAAAGACGGCGGCCTGGGGGCGAAGGGCGCGGGCCGACTTGGCGTCGCGGAGGATGAGGTCGTAGCCCGAGACGAGCGTGGCGTCGCCGGCGAGGTCACCGCGGAGCGTGCCCGCGCCGTCGGCGAGGATCGGCCAGCCGGTGAGGTGCGAAAGCTCGCGGAGGGCCGCGGCGCTTTCGTCGCGATCCTCGAAGGCGTGCGGGCCGACGACGATCACACCGCGTTCGGTCTTGGACAGCAGGCTGGCGACCGTGGTGGGCGTGAGGGTCGGACGGACGACGCCGCAGGGCGGCACAGCCGTGAAGGTCTCGAGATTAAGCCCTGCGGGCGCCTTGAAGCCTTTTTCCGGCTCGGAGGGCGGCAGAGGGTCGCGGAAGGGCAGATTGAGGTGTACCGGGCCAGCCAGAGGGCCCTGCGAGCGCTGCCAGGCGTCGACCAGCAGCTGGCGCCAGTGACGGAGCAGGCCTAGGTCGGCGGCGGGCACGGCGGCCTCGGTGGCCCAGACGGGATAGCCGGCGAAGATGCCGTTCTGGGCTATCGTCTGACCGGAGTGGCATTCGCGCAGCTCGGGCGGTCGGTCAGCGGTCAGGACGAGTAGCGGGGTGGCGGAGAGGCGGGCTTCGACGACGGCGGGTAGGTAATTGGCCGCGGCGGTGCCGGACGTGCAGAGCAGGGCGGCGGGCTGGCCGGTTGCCTTGGCGAGGCCGAGGGCGATGAAGCCGGCCGAACGTTCGTCGAGCGCGACCGTCACGTGCAGGCCGGTCGATTCGGCGAAGGCATGGGCGAGCGGCGTCGAGCGCGAGCCGGGAGAAATCACCACGTGCGTGAGCCCGAGTCGGCGGAGCGTCCGCACGCCCACGTCCGCCCAGAGGGCGTTCGTGTTCAGGTGCCGGGTCGCGCGAGCCATGCCGACAGGCAATCCCGCAAGGGCGGTGCTGTCCAGCGTGGGCTTGGTTTTGGGTTTAAGCGGGGGCGATAAGGGCTATATTTCTGATTCCCATGGAGGTCTTCCTGTATCTGCTCCCGCTGATCCTGGCCCTGGTCTTCCCGGTCGTGCTCGCCCACGCCATCTTCCGGGGGATGACGTTCACCGTCGACACGGGGCACCTGCGGGTGCGGGTCTACGGCTACACCGCGCGCAAGATCGCGCTCGGTGACATCGAGTGGGCGGCTCAGGATTGGTGCTTCTGGAACGAGCATTATACGAACACCGTGAACCCCAAGAAACTGGTGCTGCTCCGCCGCCGTACGGGCTGGTTCAAGAACTTCCTCATCAGCCCGCCTTCACCTCCGGAGTTCCTCCGCGAACTGGCCGCGCACGGGGTGGCCATCCGTTGAATCTCATGCGTTCCCTCCTCGCTTATCTCTGTGCCTGCGTCGCGCTCGCCGCCGCGGAGCAGCTGGCGTTCTTCGCCATGGACACCGCCGCGCGGCTCGAGCCGACGGAATGCGCGCAAGTGCTGGCCGAGCTCGGCTATGCCGGATTCGGTGGCCGGCCCGCGACGGCCAAAGCCCATGCCGACGCGCTGAAGGCCAAGGGGCTCAGCTTCTTCAACGGTTATCACGTCGCGAACTTCCCCTCTGGTCAGCATCAGTTGCCCGCCGAGCTCACCCAGGCGGTCGACGGACTCGCCGGCACCGGTGGTGCTTTGTGGCTGGGGATCAACAAGGTCACGTTGCCGCTCGGTCTATCCATGGGCCCCGAATACGGCGACACCGTGGTCGTGCCGCAGCTGCGTCAGCTGGTCGCCTATGCCCGGACTAAGGGCGTGAAGATCTCGCTCTATCCGCACGCCGGTTTCTGGGCCGCGCGGTTCGAGACTTGCGTGCGCGTGGCCAGCAAGGTCGACGACCCGAACTTGGGCGTGACCTTCAATCTCTGCCACTGGCTCAAGGTCGAAGGCTCCGAGCGCGATCCGCTGCCGCTCATCAAGGACGCGCTGCCGCGCCTAAACTTCATCACCATCAATGGCGCCGACACCGGCGACACTCAGAATCTCGGCTGGGACAAGCTCATCCAGCCGCTCGGTCGGGGTACGTATGACGTCGGATCGTTCGTGGCTAAGGCCCGCGCCGCCGGTTACCGCGGCCCCTTCGGCTTCCAGGGCTACGGCATCAAGATGGACGCAAAGGAACTGCTGAAGGAGACGATGGAGGGGTGGAAGAAGGCGGTTAAGTGAGGTTTTAGCGGTTAGCGGTTGGCGGTAAGCGGTTGGAAACATTTCGGGTCACGGGTCACGGGCCTCAGGCGCCAGGTGCGGGTAATCAGGTTCGGGATCCGGACCCGGGACCAGCACCTGAACCTGAATACCCGAACCAGATACCTGATGGCCGAGACCCGGGACCTGGAAATGTGCACCGAAGCCAATCATCCGGTTTCAGGCCCCTTTGCTTTTTTCCTTACCGCAAACCGCTGTCACCTGTCGTGGGTAGGGGCATGATTTATCGTGCACTCCTCTGCGGAGGGCGCGGCGTAGCCACGCCCCTACTCCCTGGCCACCATGCGGCGGCCAGATAGGATTGTTTTTCCTTACCGCTAACCGCCAACCGCTAACCGCTGTCGTCAGAAACAACAAACCCCGGTCACCCGGGGTTTTTCTTTCACCGGCTTACTTGCCGGACGCGTGTTCCTTCGCGTGCTCGCGAAGCGGGTCGTAGGCGAAGTCCTTCTTCAGGTCGCGCCACGAGGCGTGCACGTGGTTGGCGCCGCCCTGGAAGTTCGCCATCTCAAAGAGGAAGGTCGGGCCCTGGATGCTGTAGTAGTGGGGCTCGCCGACTTCGAGGCCGCCGTTCCAAGCGAACACGAGGGAGTCCTTCACGGCGTCGATCGCCTGGAGTTCGCGGGCGGCGAAGTCAGGGCGGGTACGGCTGACGTATTCGTAGACGATCTTGCCGAGCATCTGCTTCTGTTCGGCGGTGAGCGCCGAGGCGGCGATGCCCTGGTGCTTGATGAGTCCGTCGGCCTTCTGCTTGTTGCCGGTCACGATGTCCTTGAAGGGGTCCTTGTTGAGGAAGCCCTGCT
>JBILXR010000090.1:0-7605 GCA_044378215.1 Opitutales bacterium | reverse complement strand
AAGCAGGCGTTCGGGACCATCGTCCCGCTGAACGGCACATCGACGCCGACTGAGTACCCGTGCGCGCGGAAGAAATCGACGGCGAGATCGCGCAGGGCCGGCGGCGTGTGGCCCGGCTGCGTGCCGAGGCCGATCTCAGGCGAAGGCCCGAAGGCGAGCTGCGTGGGTAGCGGGCCCGTCGGGTAGGAATGCGCGTCGAGGATCACGCAGCGGTCGAAACGGGCCAGGCGCGCGGCGGCGGCGGCGTCGAGCGCGCGATGGTGCGGCCAGTAATAGCGGGTCATCAGCTCCGCGCGACGTTCCGGCGTGAGCGCGCGGAGCGGCCGCCCGTCGGCGGTGCGGACGTAAGTCGCGCCCATGCCTACCTGCGCGCAAGGCTCCAGCGTGTCGTCGGCGAAACGTTCCACGTCGACGACGAGGCGCGAGACCTCGGCCCTGACGAACTCGACGGGCGTCAGGCCATCAGCATACAGCGCGCCGGAGTGCCAGTCGGTGAGTCGGAGGCTTTCGGCCCGCAGTTCCTCGGCGGACAGCAGGAAATCGGCCTGTGCGTCGGGCGGGATGGCCGTGGCGTCGTGCGGGAGGTGGACGAGGAGGGGGGTCATCAGCGGCCCTTACCCTATGCCGGGAGGCGTCCCGTCCGCACCCCGCCGGCGTGTCATAATTAAATTTAGAATCCTGCAACTCGCCCCCGGAGGCGGGGTTTCATCCCTGCACCCCCATACATATCATGAAGATCAAACTCGCACTCCTCCTGGCCCTGATCACCTCGGCCGGCCTCCTCGCTCAGGACGCTCCCAAGCCCGACGCCCCCAAGGGCGACGCCCCCGCCAAGAAGGGCGACAAGGGCGGCAAGAAGCAGGCCCCGCAGCGTCCGGAAGGCGTCGACGAAGCCACCTGGAAGAAGTTCGGCGAAGCCATGAAGGCCGCCCAGAAGGACGAAGCCGTCGTCAAGGCCAAGGAAGCCAAGGATGAGAAGGCTGTCCGCGAAGCCACCAAGGCCGCCGTCCTCAAGGCCGACGCCTCCCTGGAGTCCGTCTTCAAGGCCCTCGAAGAAGCCCGCGCCAAGGGCAAGGGCAAGGGTAAGGGCGACAAGGGCGGCAAGAAGCCCGAAGCCAAGTAATCCTCGGATCACAGGCTCGATCAAGACCCCGGCTCGCCGGGGTCTTTTGTTTGGGGCGGGTGATGGCGGTTGGCGGCTGGCGGTTAGCGGTTGGGGTAATCCCAAAGGGAAACCGGAGACCGGATGAAACCGGTAGGGTCGGGACCGCGTCACGACATAGGTGTATCGAGGTAGGGGGTAGCACCGCGTGCTGCCCTAGTTGCATCGATTCTCAGGCGGCGGATGCCGGGCTGCATCGGGTAGGGGCGCGTCGGCGACGCGTCCGCATTCTCAAACTTGGTGACAGGTGACGGCCACCAGGGCATCGGCCATTCGGGAGTCGGCGGTTCCGCCAACGGCCATCGGGAGTCGGCACCGGGATTAGGTAGGGGCAGCACTGCGTGCTGCCCTAGCTGTATCTACGAAAGGCTGACCGCCCCCGGTCAGCCGTGTCTCGAGGTAGGGACGTGATCACCATCGCGTCCTCCCCTTGGGCTGACATTCAACCTAGGACAGCACGTGGTGCCGTCCCTACCTAAAGTCAGCGGTTGGCGGATGGGCCAAGCCAAAGGGGAACCGGAGATCGGATGAAAAGCTGGGCGTAGCCCTGGCCCTGAAGACCCCTTGCCTTTCGGGCCGTTTTGCCCTGTGTTCATGGAGCCTTACGCCTTCCTGGCGGCCCGCTGTCTTTTTCTGATTGTTACAAATGTTACGAACGAAAGACATCTTCGCCTTGCTAATCGCCTGCGCCGCCCTGCCCTTGGGCGCCCAGTCACAGCCCGCCGGTTCGAGCCGCCCGGCCCAGGAGCCTTCGCTCAAGGAGCGCTTCGAGAATCTGGGCCTGATCTATCAGGATAAGAAGGCGAAGGGCCTACAGGAGCTGTGGGTGCTCGGCCGCTATCACGGACATTACCACGACAACGATGGCAGCCACGGTCAGGATGCCGGCTTCGAGAGCCGCCGCGTCCGCCTTGGTTTCCAAGCCACGATGTTCGACGGCCTGACCGTGCACGCGCAGGCGATCAGCGGCAGCGATTTCGAACCGGCCTATAACGGCTTCACCGAACTCTGGCTCCGCTGGCAGTTCGCGGAATCCCTGAATCTCACCGTAGGCCAGCAGAAGCATCGCTTCACCCACGACCGCAACGTCTCGAGCCGCTACCTGAGCGTCATGGAGCGCTCGATGTTCACGAACATGATGGGGCTGGATTACACGCCGGCCGTGACGTTCTCGGGCCGCGTGGGCAAGCTCGAATACTACGCCGGCATCTTCTCGAATTCCGCCGGCACCGACATGTGGCAGTCCTTCACGGAACTGGACTCGGGCTCTTCCTTCCTCGCGGCCGTCACTTATGATCTCGGCCATTTCCTCGGCGCCGAGACGGCGTCCTTCTACGGCGGCTACCTGCATAGCAACGCCCACGCCAACGCGAGCAACCTGACGCGGTTCGACGACGCTCTCGCCGGCGCGCTTATCTTCACGGACGGTCCGGCGGCGTTCGTCGCCGAATTCACGGCCGGCTTCGGCGGCGCCCGGGGCGATGCCATCGGCCTCAACCTGCAGCCCAGCTACTTCCTCACCGACACCCTCGAAGTCGTCAGCCGCTACCAGATCGCCAGCTCCAGCCAAGCGACGGGCCTCAGCAGCCAGCGCCGTTACGAACGCCTCGCGGGCATGGGCAATGGCGACGCCTACCAGGCGATTTATCTCGGACTCAACCATTACATCGCCGGCCACCGGCTCAAGCTCCTCACCGGCATGGAATACGCGCGCATGAATCAGCGCGACTCCTTCATGGTCTGGGCCGGTATCCGCATGTTCTTCGGCCCGCACTCCAACGCACCGTATCCGGGTAATAAGTTGCTCAAGGGGAGATGGTGAGGGCGGGAAGGCAGAGTTGAGGACTGAGTTGAGGGCAGCGTAGAGGACTGCATGGAGGGCTGAATGGACGGAAAGACACCGAAAGGGCTAGGTAGGGACGGTTCTCCGAGCCGTCCGTCGTTCGGCGGGTTCGGAGAACCCGCCCTACCCAAGGCAGGAGATGCCAACTCAAAGGGAGACCGGAAACCGGATGATTGGCGGGGGTGCCTATGTTCAGGTCTCGGGTCTCGGCCATCAGGTGCCTGGTTCGGGTGTTCGGGTTCGGGTGCAGGTTCAGGAAATCAGTCATCTGCCATTGATTAAGCCATCTTCTCAGGTGGCGGGTGGCAGCCCCGGGTGGCGGGCGGCAGGCTTTATCCATTCAGTCCTCCATTCAGTCCTCGATTATTCCCCTCCGCTAACCGCCAACCGCTATCCGCCAAAACCTTTTTCATCCCCCGGTGTTCAACCCGTATGCGCATCCCTGCCCTGCTCCTCGCCCTCCTCGCCTCGCTTCCGCTCTTCGCCGCGGATGAGAAGAAGCCCACGGAGGCCGTGACCAAGCCGGTCGAGAAGCCGGAGCCGGCGGTGAAAAAGAAGAAGAAGGGCCTCGATGCCCCGGAGATCCCGGCGGGCGTCTCGCTCTCCGACGGCGTGAAGCTGCAGGAAGCCTGGCTCAAGGCGGAGAATGATGAAGAATTCAAAGCCGCGCTCGCCAAGCACGGAGGTGCCGCCGAAAAGACCAAGAAGAGCGAAGGCGAAAAGAAGAAGGGCGGCTCCCGCGACGCCAAAGAGGCCCGCGAGGCCATCGACATTGCGCGCGTGAAGGCGATGCAGAAGGCCGAGCCTGGCCTGAAGATCGACCTCATCCGCGATTATGTCGCGTCGACCCATCAGAAGAAGTCCGACGTCGCCGGAAAGCCGAAGAAGAAGTGACACCGCCGCGAAGCGGCGGTGAGGGCCAGGGCTAGGGCTAGGGCTGGATAAGTTGATTGCCTCGGGTAGGGTCGGGACCGCGTCACGACATAGCCTGCGGCGAGGTAGGGCGGTCATTGCCATGACCGCCGTTCGCCGAGGTGCGAGCGAGCACCGGGCAGAGTCTTCGACCATACCAACCTCCGTCCGCCCACGGACGTGATGGTGATCACGTCCCACCCTCGAGGCATCCGCTAAGGGGGAGACCGGAAACCGGATGATTGGCTGGGGCCAATTTTCAGGTCTCAGGTCTCAGTTCTCGGCCATCGGGTATCCGGTCCGGGTGTTCAGGTACAGGTTCAGGTCCCGGGTCTGACTCCCGAACCTGTTGCCGTACCCGCGCCTGCGGCCGAGACCTGGCACCCGATGGAGCATTGTCTTTCTCCAACCGCTTACCGCCTACCGCTAAAACCTTTTAGGGTTCTCGGTGTATCACTCCCATGCGCCTCCTTTCCCTGCTCACCCTCGCCCTGCTCTCGTCTTTCGTCCAGGCGGCCGATGAACCCAAGGCCAAGCCGGCCAAGAAGGCCGCCCGGGTCAGTGCCCCGTTCCCTGAGCGCGTCGCCGACGTGACCGACGAACAGCTTGCCAAGATCCGGCGCGCGCTCATGGCCACCTACGCCGACCCCGCCATCGTCGCCGCGCGCAAGCGTCTCGCGGACCTCAAGGAACGGGGCCGTTTCGTGAGGGGCCGCAACGAAGCTGAAGACCTCCGCGTCGAGTTCGAGGCCGCGCGCGATGCCATGGTAAAAGCCACCCTCGAGGCCGTGCAAAAGCTCGACCCCACGATCGAAAAAGATCCGCTGGTGCTGACCCTCAACGCCGTCGAAGAATTGATGAAGAAGCGCGGTCAAGAAGCGACCAAAGCCGCGCAGGCCAAGGCCATGGAAGCAGAACGCGCCGCCGCCAAGGAGAACAAGGACGCCAAGCCAGCCGAGACGGCGGCCACCGAGGCCAAGCCCGAGTCCACCAAGGCGATGACCCCGGTCGAGCTGCTCGCCGACGTCGAAGGCGTGTCCGCCGAAGACATGCGCAAGTTCCGCGCGGCCGCCTTCAAGGCTCAGCGCGATCCCAAGGTGAAGGAGATCAAGGCCAAGCAGACGGAGCTCCGTAAGGAAGCCGAGTTCCTCTCACCGGAAGAGAAGAAGAACATGCGCGGCGACTTCGAGGCCTTGCTCAATGACCAACGCAAAGCCCAGGAGGCCGCCATCGCCGAGGCGGCTCCGTCGCTTTCGAAGGAAACCATCGTCACGATCCTCAACACCGTCGAAGAGCGCGCCCGACAGGCCGCCGCCAAAGCCGGCCCGAAGAAAACCACGAAGACCCCGCTGAAGCCGTTCCCGTTCGGGGAGAAGAAATAGTCCGAAGAGGACTGAGCCGAGGACAGCGTCGAGGCCTGAATCGAGGCCTGAATGGACCAGGTTTAGGCGGCTGGCGGTAAGCGTTTGGCGGATGGAAGAGGCATTTTCAGGTCTCAAGCCCCGGCTGCAGGTACGGGCATGGGTTCAGGTTTGGGAATCAGGCCTAGGCCCCGCACCTGAACCACACACCAGATGGATGAGCTGCTGGCCCTAGCCCCCACGCTGGCCCATTTTAGCCCAACTTCTTGCCTGCCGCGGGGTTACCTTTGAACCCCCCTACCCATGAAAAAACTCTTCCCCCTCCTCCTTGCCGCTGCCGTCGGTTCGGCCGCGACCTATCTCGTCATGGGCGCCAAATCGTCATCCGACCAGAAGCCGGCCGCTCCGATCGTCGCCGAGAAGAGCCCCACCCCCAGCCCCGCGTTCGCCGGCCAGACCCCGGCAGCGGATCCCGCCCGTAAGGACGGCGCTCCGAAGTTCGGCGGCAAATCAGGCGGTTTCCTGCCGGAAGAGATCGAAGGAGTCACTCCCGAGCAGCTCAACAAGTGCAAGGCCGCGATGTTCAAGGCATTTCAGGATGAAGACGTGAAAGCCGCGCGCGAGAAACTGAACGAACTCCGCAAAGAAGCCGAATATGCTTCCGACGACGAGAAGAAGAACCTCCGTCCGCAGTTCGAAGAAGCCATGGCTGACATCCGCAAAGCCACGAAAGAAGCCATCCTCGCCGCCGATGACGAACTTACCGGCGACGTCGTCGACAAGGTGCTGGATGTCGTAGAGGAACGCATGAAACAGCGCGGCGGAAAAGGCTTCCAGAAGGGGAAGAAGTGAGGCGCGGCGGCGCAGCTGCCGCGAAGATGACTGAGTCGATGACAGATGACTGCATCGAGGACTGAATGGATTAGGTTTAGGCGGTTGGCGGTAAGCGGTTGGCGGTTGGCGGTTGGAGAAAGACAAGGCGCCGAAGCAGACAAGGACCGGAGGTATTCTCGGGTCACAGGTCTCGGCTGCAGGTACGGATACAGGATCAGGTTCGGGAATCAGGCCCAGGACCTGAACCTGAACACCCGGACCAGATACCCGACGGCCGAGACCTGAGACCTGAAAATGATTTATCCACCCCGGCTGATCATCCGGTCTCCGGTTTCCCCTTGAGTGTCGTCTCTCAGTGTTCCCCACCGCCCACCGCTTACCGCTACCACCTTCCAAGGGCCCAACCCTATCTTTATCTGGCCCTCCGGGACTCTGAGCCTCCGGGCCTCTAGTCCGCCTTAGCCCAAATCCGCACCACCCCTATCCTTTTCTGCCCTCACCCAATTCTGTCTGGAACTCCTTTGCCCACCTGCCATCTAATACCCTCATGTCCCCTCGCGTCCTCCCCCTCCTTGGACTGTCCCTGCTGGCCGCCCTGACCAGCCGTGCCCAGTCCGCCGATACGGTCTTCGTCGAAGCCGAGTCCCTGTCCGCCCATGGCGGCTGGAAAATCGACACCGCCTTCACGAACATCGTCGGCTCGCCCTACCTCCTGGCCCATGGCCTCGGCCAGCCCGTCGGTGACGCGACCGGCACCGTCCGCATCCCCGCCGCGGGCGAATACCGCGTCTGGGTGCGCACCAAGGATTGGGTCGCCCACTGGAACGCCCCCGGCACCCCCGGCCGCTTCCAGCTGATCGTCAACGGCCAGCCCGTCGCCACCGAGTTCGGCACGAAGGGCGCCGAGTGGCATTGGCAGGAAGGCGGCAAGGTCACGCTGCCCGCGGGCGACGTGAAGGTCGCCCTGCATGACCTCACCGGTTTCGACGGACGCGCCGACGCCATTCTCTTCAGCAAGGACGCCTCATTCACTCCGCCCGAAGGCGACGCGCTTGTCGCCGCCCGCTCGCAGTGGAACAGCCCCAAGGGCGCCGAAGACCAAGGTGAGTTCGACCTCGTCGTCGTCGGCGGCGGCTACGGCGGCATGGGCGCCGCGCTCTCCGCTTCCCGTCAGTCCCTCAAGGTCGCTTTCATCCAGGACCGTTTCGTCCTCGGCGGCAACGGCAGCTCTGAAGTCGGCGTCTGGGCGATGGGCGGCACCACCCGCGGCAAATACCCGCACCTCGGCGAGATGATCGAGGAGATCGGCGACCGTTCGCCCGACAGCCCGGGCCGCGTCGACAGCTTCGGCGACGAGCTCAAGGAACAGGTCATCCGTAAGGAGAAGAACATCAGCCTCTTCCTCGGCCACTTCGCCACCGGCGTCGTCATGGACGGCAACCGCATCGCCGCCGTGAAGGCCATCGACGTCAAGACCGGCCGCGAGAAGACCT
>JBILXR010000089.1:0-7646 GCA_044378215.1 Opitutales bacterium | reverse complement strand
AGCGACCCCATGAGCACCAAGAAATATAACGTCGGCATCATCGGCTACGGCTGGGCCGCCACGGCCCACATCGATGCCATCAACAAGACCAGCCAGGCGCAGGTCACGGCGATCTACTCCTCCCGTCCGCTCGATTCCGCCACGCTCAGCGCCAAGCACGGCGGCAAGATCAAAGCCTATCAGTCCGTCGAGGCGTTGCTCGCCGACCCGGACATCCATGTCGTCGACATCACCAGCTACCCGAGCCAGCACTGCGCCCAGGCCGTCGCCGCCGCCAAGGCGAAGAAGCACATCATCCTCGAGAAGCCGATGGCGAACTCCCTGGCCGAAGTCATGCAGATCTTCGAGGCCGCCGAGAAGAACGGCGTGAAGGGCTGCGTCTGCTTCGAGCTGCGCTTCTCCGGCCAGATGCTGTCCACCCAGGCGATCATCGAACAAGGCCTGCTTGGCGAGATCCATTACGGCGAAGTCGACTACTACCACGGCATCGGCCCTTGGTATGGGCAGTATCGCTGGAACATCGGCAAGAAGGACGGCGGCAGCGCCCTGCTCACGGCCGGTTGCCACGCCCTCGATGGATTGCTGATGTGCATGCCCGGCGAAGTGGACTCGGTCATGAGCCTGAGCACGAAGTCGAAGAGCGCCTACTTCACGCCCTACGAATACGACACCTCCGCCGTCACGATCGTGAAGTTCAAGAACGGTGCCGTCGGCAAGTGCGCGGCCATCGTGGACTGCCTCCAGCCTTACTACTACCGCACGCACCTGATGGGCAGCCACGGCAGCCTGCTCGATAACAAGCTGCACTCCGAAAAACTGAAGTCCGACAAGTCTAAGTGGAGCACCCTCTCGATGAAGATGTGCGACTCCGGCGATGTGAGCGACCACCCTTATCAGTCGCAGTTCGAAGCCTTCTTCGATGCGCTCGACCAAGGCAAGGACATGCCGCTGACGAGCTTCCGCGACGCCCTGCGCACCTTCAAGGTGATCTTCGCCGCCGACCAGAGCGCCGCCAACGGCGGCCAGCCGGTCAAGGTCGCCTGAGCCGATGCCCTCCTGCCTGGCCATCTTCGCCCATCCCGACGACGTCGAATACTTCGCCGCCGGGACGATGCTCCAGCTCGCCAAGCGGGGCTGGGACCTCCATTACTTCGACCTTTGCGCCGGCAACGGCGGCTCGGTCCAGATGGACGGCCCGACGACCGCGACCGTCCGCCTGGCCGAAGCCCAGGAAGCGGCCCGCATCCTGGGCGCGAAATTCTACCCGCCGGTGGTCAACGACATGACGCTGACCTTCGACATCGAGGTCATGCGCAAGGTCGCCGCGGTCATCCGCCAGACCCGCGCCGACATCGTGCTCACCCATGCGTTGTCTGACTACATGGAGGACCACATGGCCTGCGCCCGCCTCGCGACCTCCGCGGCCTTCACCCACGGGATGCCCAATTTCGACACGGTGCCGCCGACACCGACCTATGCGCACGACGTGACGATCTATCATGCGATGCCGCACGGCCTCCGCACGCCCCTGCGTCAGAAGGTCCGTGCCGGCCTCTATGTCGACGTCGGCGCGGTGCACGATCAGGCACGCCAGGCCCTCGCCGCCCACGCCTCGCAGAAGGACTGGTTGGATAAGAGCCAGGGCATGGACTCCTACCTGCTCACGCTCGACAAGATGGCGGCCGCGGTCGGCGAACTCTCCGGGAAATACAAATTGGCCCAAGGCTGGTGCCGCCACCACCACCTCGGCTACAGCGCCTCCGACATCGACCCCCTCCGCTCCGCCCTTGGTTCGGATTGCGTGGTGGACGCAATCTACGAAGCCGCCCTGGAGCAACCCCGCCCATGACCGCTTCGCTCTCCCGCCGTCGGTTCTTCCATCTCGCCGGACTGGCCGCCCTCGCCTTCCCGCTACGCGGCTGGGCGGCGCTCGATACGTCGGGCGGTGAAGAGATCATCATCCTCAACGACATCCACCTCACCGGCGTTCCCGAGGACAAGATCTCCGCCAACGCCCGGGACGATGACGATCACCTGCGCACTGCGGTGCAGCAGATCCTCGCCTTACCGAAGAAACCCGCCGCCGTCATCATCAACGGCGACCTCGCCCTCTCGGTCGGCACCGCCGCCGATTACGCCGTGGTCCGCGAACTCATCGCACCTTTGCGCGACGCCGGCATCCCGGTGCACCTCACGCTCGGCAACCACGACGTCCGTGACGTCTTCACGCAGGCCTTCCCCGAGATGAAGGGCGCCTCCGCGCTCAAGGAGCCTCGGCACAACGGCCTCATCGACCTTCCGTCCACGCGCCTCATCCTGCTCGACACCTTGGACCAGACTCCTGGCCCGGCCGGTAAGCTCGGCGCGGAACAGATTGCTTGGGTGCTCGCCAAGATCGACGAAGTCCCGGCCAAACAGGTCATCCTCGTCGGCCACCACAACCCGCAGGTCGGCGGAGACACCAGCCACTATAAGGGCGGCCTGACCGACACCGCGGACTTCTGGCCGGAGATCGCGAAGCGCCAGCAGGTGAAGGCCTACATCCATGGCCACACCCATGAATGGACGCAGGCCTCCGAGAGCCGCATCCACATCATCAGCACCATCGCCTGCGCCTACGTGTTCAACCCGAACACCAACGCCGTCGGCTGGACCTCGGCGCGTTTCAACGCCCATGGCTTCGAACTGAAACTCCATACCCTCGAGACCGCGCACGCCTGGTCAGGCGAGACCAAGTGGTTCTTCGGCCGCCAGCCCGCGCCCAAGAAGCCCGCGCCCAAGAAGAAATAAGCGTGCGCCTCATCAAGGAACAGCAATCTCCCGCCTCGGCGAACGAACTCGTCGCGTGCGAACACCTTAGCCAACGGGACTTCGGCTGCGTCTGGCATCACCACCCTGAGATCGAGATCTTCTTCCTCCTCCGCGGCGGCACCGAACGCTGGGTCGGGGATAAGATCACCCCGCTGAAAGTCGGCGAAGTCCTGCTCCTCGGCTCGGACCTTCCGCACGACTTCCGCAACGACCGTAAAGGCCGCCAGGCTGGCACGGAGTGGATCCTGGTGCAGTTCCGGCCGAACCTCTTCGGCGAAGACTGGACCCAGCACTCTTCCGTCGCTGCCATCCGTCGGCTGCTCGAGCGCGCCCGCCTTGGCCTTGAGTTCCGCGGCGCGACCCGCCGACAGGCCGCCGCGATCCTGCACAAGATGCCCAAAGCGCACGGCTTGCGCCGGCTGGCGCTCCTGATCGAGTTCCTCGAGCTCGCCGCCGGTTCGGACGAACTGAGGGAGATCGCCTCCACGGGCTTCCATGCGACCACCGACGCCCAGACCTCGGATCGCATCGGCAACGTCGTCGCCCACATCAAGGCGAACCTCAGCAAGCCGCTCTACGTCCCCGAGCTCGCCGGAGTGGCCGGCCTGAGCGAAAGCGCCTTCAGCCGCCTGTTCAAGAAGTGCACCGGACGCTCCGTGCCGCAGTATCTCAACGAACTCCGCATCGCCCGGGCCGCGCGGCTCCTCGCCGAGACCGACGAATCGGTCAAACAGATCGCGCACCAGTGCGGCTACCCTACCGCCGCCTATTTCCACCGCCAGTTCCAGCGTCACCAGGAACTCCCGCCACTCGCCTACCGCGAAGCCATCCGCCGCCACTCCTAAGATTTCAACTACCCCCACCCCTACCCCTAACCCTATTTCACTACAATGACCCCCACCCTCTACCTCCGCCTGGCCACGATGGTCTTCCTCCACTACTTCGTCTGGAGCTGCTGGTATAACACCATGGCCGTCTATCTCGGGAGGTTGAACTTCACCGGCACCCAGATCGGCCTCGCCTACGGCACGACCGCAATCGGAGCGCTCGTCTCTCCCTTCCTCATCGGGGTCATCGCCGACCGCTACGTCCCTGCGCAGCGCCTGCTCGGCGGACTGCACCTCCTCGGCGCCTTACTGCTCTGGTGGATCTCGCAGCAGACCACCTTCGGCGTCTTCTACCCGTCGTTGATCGTCTACACCCTGACCTACATGGCCGGACACGGCCTCATCAACACGATCACCCTAGCCCACGCCCCGAATCCGGCCAAGTGGTTCCCGCTCGTCATGGCCGCGGCGTCCGCCGGCTGGATCGCCGCCGCCAACGTCGTGAACTTCGCCGACCTCGCGGACAACAAGGGCATGTTCACGCTCGCCTGCGCCGTAGCCGTCGCCATCGCGCTCTATTCCTTCACCTTGCCGGACACCCCGCCCAAGGGCGACACCGGTCCGGTCTCGGCCGGCAAGCTCCTCGGCCTCGACGCGCTGAAGCTCTTCAAGGACCGTTCCTTCGCGGTGTTCATGTTCTGCTCCTTCCTCATCTGCATCCCGCTGAGTTTCTACTTCACCTGGACGGGTGCGTTCCTAAGCGAGATGAACGTCGCCAACTACGCCTCAAAGATGACCCTCGGACAGGTCTCGGACATCGTCTTCCTCCTCCTACTGCCGATGCTGCTGCCGATACTCGGTGCCAAGCGCATCATGATCCTCGGTATGGCCGCCTGGGCCGTCCGCTTCGCCCTCTTCGCTTACTTCCACGAGCAGCCCACGGCCACCTGGATGGTCCTTGGCGGCATCCTCCTGCACGGCATGTGCTACGACTTCATCTTCGTGATGGGCCGCATGTATGTCGACAAGGCCGCCGGCGACGGCCTCCGCGCCTCGGCGCAGGGCCTCCACGCCGTCTTCACGCTCGGCGCCGGCATGTTCGTCGGCTCCTGGCTCTCCGGCGTCGTCGCGCAGCATTATACCAACGCCCAGAACGTCCACGACTGGAAGGCCATCTGGCTCGTACCCGCGATCATGAGCGCCGCCCTCATCCCGGTCTTCCTCGCCCTCTTCCGCGAAAAGCCCGCCGACGCCCCCTCCGCCTGATTTCCCCCTATACTCGATAACCCACACTCTAGCCCACTGGATACCATGCCCCGCAAACTCAGCCACATCGCCCCCGACTGGTGGGACTACACTACGCTCGACTCCGCGCTCATCAACGACGCAGCCAAGCTCACCGAACGCGACCTGCGTCAGTTGTCGCGTCCGGGCTTCAAGGTCGTGATGTATGACACCCTCGAAGATTTCTACCTCGCCGAGGCCCTCGAATATATCGCGGCCTGGAAGCAGGCCACGGCGGATAACCCCGTCGGCATCTGCGGACCGATCGGCCCGACCGAGCAGCTCCCGCTCGTCGCCCGCCTCGTCAACGAACTCGGCCTTTCGCTCAAGCACGCGCACTTCTGGGGCATGGACGAGTGGTATGACGAGAAGACGAAGAAGGAAGTACCGGTGACGCACCCGCTCTCGTTCGAGCGCGCCGACCGCGAACTCTGCTTCAACCGCATCCAGAAGAAGCTCGCGATGCCCGAGGCCAACCTTCACTTCCCCAAGGCCAAGATCGCCGACTACGTGAAGACCTGGCACGCCGGCGTCCGTTGCGCCGTGATGCAGGGCGGCCAAGGCGACATCAAGCACTGGGCCTTCAACGATCCGCTCAAGCGCGTCGGCAAATACAAGGACACCCCGCCCTCGCCCGCGGAATACCGCAAGCTCGGCACGCGCATCGTCGAACTCCACCCGGTCACCCTCAGCCAGAACGCCCGCACCTCCGGCGGCGGCAACATCACCATGGTCCCGAAGACGGCCATCACCGTCGGTCCGCAGGAGACCTGGCTGGCCGAGAAAGTCTCGATCTGGCACGCCGGCGCCCACGACAACCCGCTGGGCCAGCGCCTGACCGCGCTGATGATCTCCAAGCGGCTCGCCGACGCGACTGTGCCGATGTCACTTCTGGCCGACCATCCGAACGTGCAGTTCAATTACTTCCGCGGCGGACTCGGCTCCTGCGCGGTCGAGATGCACTGAGGCAGGCCCGACGAACACTAATCTTCGCTTTGCGCTCAGCCTAAGGCGCAGACCCATCCGACAAAGAACCATCGTTGGTTCATCGCCTCTTTCTCGATCTCCGTGACGCTTCCTACCCTATCCGCCACGCTGCTGCTTTGTTCAGCCAGCCTCCTGAACGCCCAGGGAAAACCCCCGACCAAGGATGCCGGCACCGCTGCGCCGGCGTCTTGGGAGCAAATCCGCCAGGTGCCGATGAGCGGCGGCTTGCGGGTCTTCTGGAACGTGGCCGGCGGCGACAATGCGACGAACTATCGGGAGGCCGCCGCGCACGGCTTCGAGATGGTGGACCTTCTGAACACCTATTCCGACTACCCCGGCAGGCAGAAGGAGAACATACGCACGACGCTCGACACCAATAAGAACAATCCTTGGAAGAAACCGGAATTCTTCGAACGCATCATCAGACGCAATATCGAGCAACGCGGTAATCGAAACGCCATCTTCGTCCACGACATCGAGTTCAGCTTCGAGGAGGATATCGACCGAGCTTGGGCTGATCCGACCGTCCGGGCCGCGTCTAAAGCCACGTCCCGCGAGCAGTTCGGCGACGCGTACCTGCGTGAATGGGCTACCTGGTTCACCCTGCCTTGCCAGTGGGCGAAGGAACGCTTCCCCGGGACTCCCGTCGGCATCTACGGCCCGCAGCCGTTTCGGCGCGACTATTACGGCATCTCAGGCAAGTCCGCGCAACAGATCGACGGCACGCACCAGAGCGACGCCGAACTATGGAAGCACATCGATCCCTTCGTCGATTACTACGTGGCCAGCATCTACGTCTTCTACGACAAGCCCGACTCCGTCTACTACATGGCGGCCAACGTGGAAGAAAACATCGAACGCACCCGTCGATACGGCGACAAACCGCTCTACGCTTACGAGTGGCTCCGCTACCACAGTTCCAACAAGAAGCTCGCCGACCAGGAGGTCGCCCCTTGGCTCGCCGAAGCCATGGCCGTGATTCCCTACTTCTGCGGCGCCCGCGGCGTGGCGCTCTGGGGTTCCGAGCCCAAGCGCCAGGGGCAATACTACCAGACGCTGCCCGTCTTCACGAAAAGCCTCGGCCGCGTCTCCGACCTGTCCGCCAAGCTTGCGGCAGCCAAGCTCATGCCGGACGAACCCGCGCACGTCCTCTGGAAAGCAAAGCGTCCGCTGGTCCGTCGGATGCGTGTCAGCGCCGATGAATGGATCATCCTGGCCGTGAACCCCTGGCAAAATGAGGACGCTGTTTCCCACGTGGAAGTGTCCTTGGAAAAGAGCCGCATCTCGGTCGAATTACGCGGCCGCCACAGCGAGATCTTTCATTGCCGAGGCGAGAACGTGACGCGGCTATGAGTCCTGCGTCTTAGCACCAGCCCACAGGATCACGCCTGTCCGCTGAGGCTCTCTGTCTTAACCACTTCCGCGGCGGACTCGGCTCTTGCGCGGTGGAGATGCACTGAGGTCGCCATCCGGCTTGAAGCCGGGGAGCGGCGAGATATCACAGAGGGATGCCCCGCCTTCTCGCCCTCCTCGGCTTAGCCCTTGGCCTGCACGGTTGCGCCCAGTCGCCTGCCGTCGCCCCGCGGACCTATGACGTCGTCGTCTACGGCGACTCCGCCGCGGCCGTCGCCGCCGCCGTGCAGGCGAAGCGCCAAGGCCTCTCGGTGGTGCTCGTCAATTCCACCGGCTTCCTCGGCGGGATGACCTGCAGCGGACTTTCCGCGAGCGACATATTCC
>JBILXR010000004.1:0-27590 GCA_044378215.1 Opitutales bacterium | reverse complement strand
TGGAGCGCGTCGCCGCCGGCCAGCCTTTCCCCGTCTTCGTCGATTACGCGCACACCGACGACGCGCTCCGCAACGCCCTGCGCATGCTTCGCGACATCACGCCCGGACGCGTGCTCTGCGTCTTCGGCTGCGGCGGCGACCGCGACCGCGGCAAGCGCCCCGCGATGACCCGGGCCGTCGCCGACCTCGCGCATCTCGCGTGGGCGACCGCCGATAATCCGCGCAAGGAGCCGCTCGAGCGTATCTTCGCCGACATGCGCGAAGGCCTCGGCCCGCTGCCGACCGTCGAATTCGTCGCCGACCGACGCGACGCCATCGGGCGCGCGCTCGCCGCCGCGAAGGCCGGCGACTGCGTCGTGGTCGCGGGCAAGGGCCACGAGACGACCCAGGAATTCGCCGACACCGTGGTCCCGTTCGACGACCGTCAGGTCGTCCGCGAGGTCCTCGAGCTCCGGAGGGGCGTCTCCGCATGAACCTGGCTTACGCCGCCGCCGACCTCGCCGCCTGGACGGACGGACGCTGGACCGCCGCGCCCGCCGCGCCCGTCGCGGGTTTCGGCATCGATACGCGCGCCCTGCGCGCCGGCGAGATGTTCGTCGCCGTGCGCACGGAGCGTCGCGATGGCCATGATTTCCTCGCCGCCGCCCGCTCCGCCGGTGCCGCCGGCGCCTTGGTCGGCCGTCCCGTCGCCGACCCGCTCCCGCAGCTCGTGGTCGCCGACCCGCTCGCCGCGTTGCGCCGGATCGCCGCCCGTGCCCGCGCCGCTTTCCCTGGCGTCGTGATCGGTATCACCGGCAGCGTCGGCAAGACTTCGACCAAGGAGCTCCTCGCCGCCTTGCTCGGCGCCGAAGCCTTCGCGACCGAGGCCAACCTTAACAACACCATCGGCGTCCCGCTGATGCTGCTGCGCGCCGACCCGGCCCGCCACCGTTACGCCGTGATCGAGGCGGGCATGAGCCTGCCGGGCGAACTCGGCGTCTCGGCCGCCGTCGTCCGCCCCGATATCGCGATCATCACCGCCGTCGCCCCCGTGCATCTCGAAGGCGTCGGTTCGCTCGCCGCCATCGCCCGCGAGAAGGCCTCGCTCGTCGGCGCGCTCGCCCCCGGCGGACAGGCCGTGCTGCCCGCGGCCTTGCTCGCCTGGCCTGATTTCGCCGCCCATGCCGCGCGCTCCGTCGCGGTGGCCTTCGGCGATGAGCCGCTCCCGGCGGTCGCGCCCGCGCGGCTCGTCCGGGCTGCCTTCGGCGTCGCCGCCGACGGTGGCCGCATGCTCGTGCTCGATGGCGAGACCTTCCCGCTCGGTCCGTTGTCCGACGGCCTTGCGCGCAATGCCGCGCTCGCCGTCGTCGCCGCGCAGCTCGCCGGCCGCAGCTCGGCCGAACTCGCCGCCGCGCTCGCGGCCTGGGCGCCGCCGGCCGGACGCGGTAGCGTGCACGTCGACGGCCCGCGCACCTTCACCGTCGACTGCTACAATTCCAGCCCGGCCTCGTTGCTCGACGCCGCGCAGGCCTTCGACCGGCGCAGCCGTTCTTCGGCGGAACCCCGTCTTTTCGTGCTCGGCGGCATGGCCGAGCTCGGCCCCACCTCCGCGCGACTCCACCGCGACTGCGGCGCGCAGCTGCCTCTCCGTCCGGACGACCTCGTGGTCGTCTTCGGTGGCGAGGCGGCGGCGTTCCTGCAGGGAGTCGCGCCCCCGGAGGCGGGTTTCCTCGCCGCCACGATCGAGGAGGTCGCCGCCCGCGTGGCCGCCCATCGTGGCCATGTCTTCCTCAAGGGCAGCCGCTCGTTCGCGCTCGAACGCTGCCTGCCTCCTCACCTGCGCGCCGCGCTTTCCTTCCACTAGGATGCTTTACCGTCTCAGCGAACTCGTCCACGCCTGGGGGCCTTTCCGCCTCTTCGACTACATCAGCGTCCGCGCGATCCTCGCCGGCGTCACGGCCCTCCTGCTGGGCATGCTTTTCTCCGGCCGGCTGATCGGCGTGCTCGCGCGCCTGCGTCAGCCCGAGCGTTCCAAGGCCCTGATGGGTGAGCTCGCCAAGGAAGGCGGCAAGGTCCCGACCATGGGTGGGCTGATCATCGCCGCCGCGACCATCCCCGCCGTGCTCCTCTGGGCGCGTCCGGGCGTCCTCGTCTTCGCCTCGCTCTGGTGCCTCGTCGGCATGGGCCTCGTCGGACTCTACGACGACTGGCTCAAGGTCCGTCACGGCAGCTCCGACGGCATCTCCGCGCGCTTCAAACTCGCGGGCCAGGGCTTCGTGGCGCTCACCGCCTTCGGGATCGTGCTGCTCGACCCCGCCTACCGCGCAGGCCTCGCCGAAATCTGGCTGCCCGTGCTCAAGGAGCCGCTCTGGACGGCCGGTTCGCTCGGCTGGCCGCTCGCCGCCTGCCTCGCCGTCGCGGGCGCGTTCTTCGTCCTCGTCTGCGTCGGCTGCTCGAACGCCGTGAACCTCACCGACGGCCTGGACGGCCTCGCCATCGGCTGCGTGCTCATCACGACCGCCATCCTCGGCGCGGTGGCCTACCTCGCCGGCCACGCGGAGTTCGCCTCCTACCTGCGCATCCGCCACGTCACGGGCGCCGGCGAGCTCGCGGTCTTCTGCGCCGCGCTCTTCGGCGGCAGCCTCGTGTTCCTCTGGCATAACGCGGCGCCGGCGGAGATCTACATGGGCGACGTCGGCGCGCTCGGCCTCGGCGGCGCCCTCGGCGCGGTGGCTTGCCTGATGCGTCAGCCCTTCCTGCTCGCCATCGTCGGCGGCGTGTTCGTCGTCGAAGCCGTCTCGGTCATCCTGCAGGTCGCCTACTTCAAGCGCACGGGCGGCAAGCGGCTGTTCCTGATGACGCCCATCCATCACCACTTCCAGAAGAAGGGCTGGCCCGCGACCAAGGTCGTGGCGCGCTTCTGGATCCTCTCGCTCCTCTGCGGCCTGCTCGGGTTGCTCTCCCTCAAGCTGCGATGAGCGAGTTCCCCGAGTCCCTCCGCCGCCGGCTCGCCCGGCCCGCCGCCATCTTCGGCGAAGGCGTCAGCGGCCGTTCCGTCGCCGACTCGCTGGCCGCGGGCGGTTTCGCCTCGGTCATCTACGACGAGCGCGGGGAGAACCGCGGGTTCGGGCCCGAGGAGGCCGCGCGTCACGACCTGCTCGTCTACAGCCCCGGCTTCGCGCAGACGCACCCGTGGCTGCTCGCCGCCCGCCGCGCGGGCCTGCATTGCCTCACCGAGCTCGACTTCGGCGCGCTCCTCTGGACGGGACCGGCCGTGGCCGTGACCGGTACCAACGGCAAGACGACCATCACCGAGTTCCTTTCGTTCGCGTTCAAGCGCGCCGGCCTCGATGCCATCGCCTGCGGCAACGTCGGCCTGCCGCTCACCTCGCTGCATCGCACCGTCTCCAACGGCTCCTTCCTCGCGGTCGTCGAGGTCAGCTCCTTCCAGGCGGAGGACCTCCGCCATTTCACGCCCGAGGCGGTGCTGTGGTCCAACTTCGACGAGGACCACCTCGACCGTCACGGCGAGCTGGAGAGTTATTTCCGGGCGAAGTACCGCCTGATCGAGCGCATGATGCCGGGCGGCATCCTCGTCGTCGGCGAATCCGTCGTCGCCGCCGCGCGCGCCTTCGGCATCGAACTGCCCGCCGAGACCCTCGTCGCCACGCGCGCCGAGGTGACGGACACCGTGCCGGTCGGTTCGGTGTTCGACAGCTGGCCGCAGCGCGAGAACTGGGCCTTGCTCGTCAAGTACTGGCAGGCCCGCGGCCTGCCGCTCCGTCAGCTCGAGGAGGCCGCCCGCCTCTTCCGACTCCCGCCGCACCGCCTGCGCAAGGTCGCGGAGAACAAGGGCGTCGAGTTCTGGAACGACTCCAAGGGCACCAATTTCCACGCGGTCGAAGCCGCGCTCTCGCAGTTCAGCGTCCCGGTCCGTTGGATCGGCGGCGGCAAGTGGAAGGGCGGGGACCTCGGCCGCTTCGTGCGCCGCATCGCCCCCCTCATCGAGTCCGCCTGCCTGATCGGCGAGACCGCCGAGGAGCTCAAGCGCCACTTCGACGAGCTCGGCAAACCCGCCCGCTGCTATCCGGCGCTGCAGGACGCCGTCGTCGGCGCCGCCAAGGACGCGCACGGCCCCGCCGTGATCCTACTCAGCCCGGGCTTCTCCAGTTTCGACCAGTTCCGCGGCTACTCCGAGCGCGGCCTCGTCTTCGAACGCGCGGCCACGGCCCTCGCCCAGCGTTCCTGATCTTCTCACACCAAACCCACCCAGCCCAAACACCCACACCCCCATGCGTCCCATCATCACCGTCACCGCCGTCGTGCTCGTGCACCTCTGCGTCATCGCCGTCCTCGTCGGCGTCAACGGCTGCCGCAGCACCAGCGGCTTCGAACAGCCCGGCGACACCGCCGCCTTCTCCGCCGGCGCCCGTCCGGTCGCATCCGCTCCCTCGGCGCTCGCGCCGGCGCCCGCCGCCGTGCCTTCCGACCGGCTGCCGACCCCGGCGCCGACCAAGCTCGCTGCGATCGGTCCCGTCGGTCCAGGCGGCAAGCGCACCGTCGTGAAGGGCGAGACCCTCTTCAGCGTCGCCAAGAACGAGAACGTCTCGATCTCCGCGCTCGCCAAGGCGAACGGCCTCTCGCTGAACGCCATGCTCAAGACCGGCCAGGTCCTGACGATCCCGTCGGCCTCCGTTCCCTCCGCCGCGCCGAAGGCCGCGCCGGCGCCCGCCCCGAGCTTCGCTCCGCTCAAGCTCGTTCCTCTCACCGGCAGCGCGCCCGCCCCGGTCGCCGCTCCGGACAAGAAGTAAGCCGCCGCGCCGCCGCACGCCATGGTCATCAAGGTCAAGCAGGAGGAGCCGGGCGCCCTGGGTGGGTACGCCCTCGGCATCTTCGTGCTCGCGGTGACCTTGGCGTTGTTCGGCCTGATGGTCCAGTACAGCGCGGGCATCTCGCTCTCGGCGAGCAACCGCACCGCCGCCTTCTACCGCCAGCTGGCGTACGTCCCGATCGCCTTCATCGCCGGCTTCGCGTTCTTCCGGCTCGACCTCGACATGGCCCGTGCCTGGCGCGTGCCGATCCTCTGGGGCGCGTGCGGCCTGATGGTCCTCGCGCGCGTGCCCGGCATCGGCGTCTCGGTCAACGGCTCCTGGCGCTGGATCGACTTCGGCTTCTTCCGCCTGCAGGCGTCCGACCTCGGCAAGCTCGCCCTGGTCATCGTGCTCCCGCATTTCCTCGCGGTCATGCAGCGGCATACCTTGCCGAACAAGTTCCCGCTCTACCGGCTGCGCGACCGCAAGCCGTTCATCTTCACGGACCGCGGCTGGATCGACTGCCGCGAAGGCTTCATCAAGCCGGTGGCCGTCCTGCTCGGCATCGCCGCCTGCATCGCCTTCGGCCCCGACCTCGGCACGATCCTCCTCTGCTGCGCCGTGGGCGGCGTGATGATGCTGGTCTCCGGCGTCCGCTGGGCCTACGTCATCCCGAGCTTCCTGATCGGGCTCGGCGGCCTCACCGTCCTGATCCTCAACTGGCCCAACCGCCTGCGTCGGTTCACTTCGTTCCTCGAGCCGTGGGAGAAACGCGGCGACGAGGCCTATCAGCTCTTCGAGGGCATGGTGGCCTTCGGCGTCGGCGGCCTGACGGGGAAGGGCGCCGCGAACGGCCTGCAGGGGCGCGCCTACCTCCCGGAGGCCCACACCGACTTCGTCTTCTCCGTCATCGGCGAGGAGTACGGCCTCGTCGCCACGACGCTCGTGGCGCTGGCGTACCTCGGCATCTTCTGGTGCGCCTACCGCGCGATGCGTCACACCGCCGACCTCTATCGTTTCAACGTCTGTCTCGGCGCCACGCTCTTCCTCGTCTTCCAGGCGCTCATCAACATGGGCGTCGTGACCGGCCTGCTGCCGACCAAGGGCATCTCGCTCCCGTTCATCAGCTACGGCGGCACCAATCTCGTGATCATGGCCTGCATGGTGGGTCTGATCCTCAACTGCGTCCGCGCCTCGGGCCAGCCGGCCTTCGAGCCGAAGGAGGCGCGCTCATGAGCCGCGTGCTGCTCGCCTGCGGCGGTACCGGCGGCCATCTCGCGCCCGGCATCGCCCTCGCCCAGCGGCTCACCGAGGATGGCCATGAATGCCGGCTGATCGTCAGCCGCAAGGCCGTCGACGCGCGCATGACCGCGCATTACCCGCGCCTACGCTTCGTGCCGGGCAAGGGCCGCGGCTTCGGCCCGGGCCTGCTCGGCCGTCTGCTGTTCTTTCCCGCGCTCCTCGGCGCCGTCTGGTCTTCGTGGCGGCTGCTGCGGGAGTTCCGTCCGTCGGTGCTCGTCTGTTTCGGCGGCTTCATGAGCCTCGCTCCCGCGATCGCGTGCCGCCTCGCCGGCGTGCCCGTGCTCGTGCACGAGGCGAACCGCCACCCCGGCAAGGCCGTGCGGCTGATCGCGCGGTTCGCGACGTCGGTCCACCTGCCCGCGGGAGTCCGTCTGCCGGGCATCGCCGCGGAGAGACAGCATGATTCCGGTTATCCCGTGCGCGCCGAGATCCGCCCGGAAGCCCGCGAGGCCGCGCGTCGCGCGCTCGGCCTGCCGCCCACCGGTCGCCTCGTGCTCGTCGTCGGTGGCAGCCAAGGCGCCGCCCGGCTCAACCGTTGGGTCGAAGCCCATCTCGCGGATTTCGCCGAGCGCGGCGTGCACGTGCTCTGCCTCACCGGCCCCGGCGGCCGCGAGGATGAGGTGCGGACGCCGCAGTCGGTGGTGAAGTTCCTGCCGTTCTGCCATCAGATGGCCGCGGCCTATTCCGCCGCCGACCTCGCCGTCGCGCGCGCCGGCGCGGGCACGCTCGCCGAACTGGCGACCTGCCGGACGCCCGCCGTCCTCATCCCGCTGCCGTCCGCGGCCGATGACCATCAGACGGCTAACGCCCGCGAAAGCGCGCGGACCGGCGCCGCGCTCCTCCTGCCCGAGGCGGAGCTGGACCGCCTCGCCGCACTCGTCTTCGGTCACCTTCATGACAACGCGGCGCTCGCCGCCATGCGTGACGCGCTCGCGCTGGCCGACGCGGCCAATCGTTGGGACGTCCTCGCCACGGAGACCGTCGCCCTCGCCGGAGGCGCCACCGCATGAGCGGTTCCGCCTGGATGCTCGGAGCGTGCGGCATGGGCGTCGGCCCGCTTGCGCTCTACCTGAAAGGCGACGGCTGGGAAGTCTCCGGCTGGGATGACTCGACCGGCAGCCCGATGGAGCTCCAGCTCGCCAACGGCGAAGTGCCGCTCCTGCGCGACCCCTGGGCCGCGGGCCGCCGTCCGACCGTCGTCGGCCGTTCCAGCGCGGTGAAGCCCGGCCACCCCGCGCTCTCGCTCGCTGAAGGCCATGGCGTGCGCACCTTGCGTCGCGGCGAACTCCTCGCCGAAGCGGTCGCCGCGCGCCGGTTCGTCGCCGTGTGCGGCAGCCACGGCAAGACCACCACCTGCGGCCTGCTCGTCGCCGCGCTCGCCAGCGCGGGCGCCGACTTCGGCTACGTGCTCGGCGGGCTCTTCCGCGACCCGACGTTCCCGCCCGCGCGCGCCTCGGCGGCTTCGCCCTGGGTCGTCGCGGAGGTCGACGAGAGCGACGGCACGATCGGCGCGTTCTCGCCCGACGTCACCGTGGCGGTGAACCTCGACTGGGATCATCCCGATTATTACCGTGACGAAGCCGCGCTCGAAGCCGTCTTCCGGGCGCTCTTCGAACGCACCCGTTCCGCCGTCGTGATCCCCGTCGGCAACGCGCGGCTCGAACGCCTCGTCGTCGGCCTCAAGGTGCCGGTCATCCGCGTCGGCGACGAAGGTGATTACTCCTGCCGGCTCGTGCAGGGCGGTCATTCCTCGTCGGTCGTGGCGCTCGGCGGACGTTTCCCCGCGGGCCAGTTCAATCTCCCCGTCGCCGGCACCTTCAATCGTTCGAACGCCTCGCTCGCGCTCGCGGTCACGCACTTCATCACGGGAGGCCTCGTCGCCGAACCGCTCGCCCGCTGGCGCGGCATCCGCCGCCGGCAGGACGTCCTCTTCGAACGCACCGGCCTGCGCGTGCTCGCCGACTACGCCCATCATCCGACGGAGATCGCGGCGCTCCTCCAGTGGGTGCGCGAGACGCACGCCGGCCGGCTGCTCGTCGTCTTCCAGCCGCATCGCCACACCCGTACGCGCCAGTATGCCCGCGAGTTCCGCGACGCGCTCGCCGTGGCCGACCAGGCGCTCGTGCTGCCGGTCTATTCCGCGGGCGAAGCCGCCGTCGAAGGCGGCGGTTCGGATGCGATCGTCGCCGGATCCGCGCACCGCCTCGTCGAAGACCGCCGCGCGCTGCCGGCCTTGCTCGATTCTCTCGCCGAGGGCGCCGACACCGTGGTGGCTTTCGTGGGCGCGGGCGACATCGAGCGCGACGCCGAGGCGTACGCCAAGGTGCTGCGTCGCCGCGGCGAAGGCGTCCTGACCGCAGACCTGCCCGACCTCGTCGCCGGCCGTCTTTCCCCGGACTGCGTCCTCCGCGCCAACGAACCGCTCGCCCGTCGCACCACGCTGGGCCTCGGCGGCGCGGCCCGCTGGTACGCCGAACCCGCTTCCGTCGACGACCTCGTCACGCTCCTGCGCGCGGCGGCCGAACTCGACCTCCGTTGGTTCGTGCTAGGCCGTGGTTCCAATCTCCTCGTACCCGACGAAGGTTACGACGGCCTGATTTTGCATCTCGATACCGCCCGCTGGGGCGCCGTGACCGACCTCGGCGAAGGCCGTTTTCGCGTCGGTGGCGGTACCCGCCTCAAGGAACTGTGCGGCGTGGCCGCGCGCGCCGGCCGCGCAGGCTTCGAATTCCTCGAAGGCATCCCCGGCACCGTCGGCGGCTCCTTGCGCATGAACGCCGGCGCGATGGGCGGCTGGATCTTCGACGTCGTCGAATCCATCGAGTGGCTCACCCCGCAGGGCCGCGTGCGCGCCGCGCGCCGCGACTGTTTCGACGCCCTCTACCGCGATTGCCCCCAGCTGCACGGCGCGGTCGTCCTCTCCGCCGTCCTGCGTTCCCCTACGGCCGACGATCCCGCCGCCATCCGTGGCCGAATGGACGAGCTGGCCGCGCGCCGCCGCGCCTCGCAGCCGCGCGAAGCGAGCGCGGGTTGCGTCTTCCGCAATCCCGAAGGCGACAAGGCCGGCCGGCTCATCGACCTCAGCGGGCTCAAGGGTCGCGCCGTCGGTCCCGTTTCGGTCTCGCCGACCCACGCCAATTTCCTCGTCAATGCCGGCGACGCCAAGGCCGCGGACTTCCTCGCGCTCATGCGGACGGTCCGCGCCGAGGTGAAGGCCCGCCAGGGTGTCGAACTCCAGCCGGAGATCGTCGCGCTCGGCCGCGAATGGAAGGAACTCCTATGACCGCCGCGCCCCAGATCGTCATCCTCTGCGGAGGTCTTTCCTCCGAACGCGAGGTCTCCCTCCGTTCCGGACGCGCCGTGGCCGAGGTTCTGCCCGGCGCCCGGCTCGTCGAACTGACGGCCGACGCCTTGCCCGATTGGCTCGATGCCGCCCAGCACGTCGTCTTCCCCGTCCTGCACGGCGGCTGGGGCGAAGACGGCCGCGCCCAAGCCGAACTCGAAGCCCGCGGGATCGCCTTCGCCGGTTGTGCTTCGGCCGCCAACCGGCTCTGCATGGATAAGGTCGCGACCAAGCAGGCCATGCGCGCCGCCGGTGTCCCGGCCATTCCCGAAGTCGCCTTCGCGGGCGCCGCCAAGCCGACGGCCGCCGCGCTCGTGGCCGCCTTGGGCGAACATCTGGTGATCAAGCCCTCCGACCAAGGCAGCAGCGTCGGTCTCTACATGCTGGAAGGGGAGGCCGCCGTGGCCAAGGCCCTGGCCGCGATCCCCGCCTCCGGCCATTGGATGGCCGAGCGCCGACTCAGTGGTCGCGAGATGTCGATCGGCCTGCTGGACGGGCGCCCCATGGGCCTCGTCGAGATCGTCGCGCTCACCGGGGTCTACGATTACCAGACCAAGTACACCAAGGGCGCCTCGGAGTACCTCTTCCCCGCGCCGATCCCCGCCGAGCTCACCGCCGCCATCGGCGAGGCCGCCGCGCGCCTGTTCGCCGCCTGCGGCTGCCGGGACTTCGCCCGCGCGGATGTCTTCCTTGAGCCGGACGGCCGCTTTTATTTCCTCGAGATCAACACGATGCCCGGCATGACCGCCACCAGCCTGATGCCCAAGAGCGCTTCCTGCGTCGGGCTCGATTTCCCCGCGCTCGTTCGCCGCATGGCCGCTCCGGCCCTCGCGCGCGCCGCGCACACCGACCAACGCTGACCATGGGCCTCTTCGATTCCTTGTTCGGTCGTCGCCGCGACGCCTTCCGCGGGCAGGCCGACCGTGACTGGCGCGCCCTCGTGCCGCAGGACGTGCAGCGCGTGCCCGCCGGTGAGCTCGGCCGTAAGCGCGTCGTGCGCTCCAAACTGCCGACCGTCGTCGCCGCGCTCTTCCTCGGCGTGCTCCTCGCGCTGCTCTGGTGGGCCGTCGACGAGTCCACGGCCGGCGCTCCCGCCGCCAAGCTGCGTTTCCAGACGGACGGCTTCCTTTCCGAAGCCTTCGTGAAGAAGGTCGTCGCCGCGGGCCCCGAAGGCTTCGCGCGGGACGTCCGTTCCATCAAGGCCGAGCTCGAGGCCGACAACCAGGTCGTCGCGGCCGACGTGCGCCGGCGCGGCGACGGCACGCTCGAGATCACCCTGCGCGAGCGGCTCGCCGTCGCCAAGATCGTGAGCCTCGCCGAGAAGAATGCCGCGATGCAGGTGCGTCTCGTGGCCGCCGACGGCCGGACCTTCGCCGGCGTCGGTTACCCTGAACAGGCGGTCCGCAACCTGCCGGAGATCCAGCATTTCCGCTCGACCGGGACGGATGACGACCTGCTCATCGACGGCATCGAGATCGCCGCGCCCTTCCTGCTGACCGTGCGCACGAGCTATCCGCAGCTCTACAAGCAGTGGTCGGCCCTCTCGCTGCGCGACTGCTTCGGCGCGCAGGAGGATTCGCCCGGCTCGAACCTCCGCGTCACCGTCCGCCCCGGCACCCAGCCGATGGACCGCCCCGCCTTGGTCGAGATCGTCTTCTCCACCGCCAACTGGCGCAACGAGCTCGTGCTGCTCGGCCGCATCAACGTCGACGAACTCCTGCGCCGGCCTGGCACGACCGCTTCGGCCTACGTGCTCAAGATGTCCATCCAGAACCGCACCCACGCCGCTTCGCCCGTCCCAGAACCTCGCCTCGTCCCCGTCACCGCCCCCTCCGCCCTCCCTCTCCGATGACCCCCAAGCCCCTTCCCTCCCTCATCGCCGTCATCGATATCGGCACGCATAAGACCGCCAGCCTCCTCGGACAGGTCATCGACGGCAAGGCCCGCATGCTCAGCTTCAGCGAGCGCCGCACCGAAGGCGTCGTCAAAGGCACCGTCACCGACCTCGAGAAGCTCACCCATTGCGTGCATGAGGTCGTGAACGACATCGAGCGCGGCTCCGGGCGCGCGGTCGAGCAGGTCTATCTCTCGTTGTCCGGACCGGCCGCCGAAGGCGAGCGCGTGAAGGGCTTCATCGCCGTGCCCGCGCACGACGGCAAGGTCACCGCCAAGGACGTCGCGGACGCCGTCGCCTCGGCCAAGCGCCTCGAGCCGCCGGCGGGACGCAGCACGCTGCTGTACATGCGCCAGCCGACGATGCTGGACAACCGCGCGGTCGGCAACGCCGTCGGCATGACGGGCAAGCGCCTCGAGGTGAACTTCTGGCGCGTGACGATGGAGGAAGGCAACATGCGCATGCGCGTGGGCATGGTCAACGGCCTCAGCATCCGCGTGCGCGACTTCATCCTCGCCTCCCACGCCGCCGCCTGCGCGACGGCGAGCGACGCGGACAAGCAGGGCGGGGTGCTCGTCATCGACATGGGCGCCGGCACGACCGACTGGATCCTCTACTACAAGGAGCACATCCTCTGCGCGGGCTCGATCCCCGTGGGCGGCGAGCACCTCACCAACGACCTCAGCGTCGCGCTGCGCATCAGCCGCGAGACGGCCGAGGACCTCAAGCAGCGCTTCGGCTCGGCGCTCCATCGCGAGACCGACGTCAACCAGACCATCTGGAAGGACGGCGACAAGGGCGTGGGCGACCAGCAGTTCAACCGCGGTACGATCACCCAGGTGCTTTCGCTGCGCTACCAGGAGACCATCGAGTTCGTCCGCAAGGACGTGCTCCGTCGCCTCGAGCAGATCTTCCCCGGTCACGCTGTACGCCTGGATCAGAACATGATCCCCTCGGGCGTGATCCTCACCGGCGGTTCGGCCAACCTCGCCGACGCGGCGGAGGCGGTCCAGCTCGTCACGGGCGTTTCGGCCCGCGTCGGCGTGCCTGACTTCGAGAACGAATCGCTGCGCAAGCCGGAGTATGCGGGCGTCGTCGGCCTCATGACCGCGGCCTTGGCCGACGCGCCGCCGGCCGTCGTCCGCCCCCGCGGCTTCCTCGCCCAGGTCAAGGCGCTCTTCCGCCTCTAAGATGGCCACGCCCGCCTCCATCCTGCTGGTCGGCCTCGGCGGCGCGGGCTGCGCCATGGTCACCCGGCTCTCGGCCCAGCTCCCTGCCGAGGTCTCCGTGGCCCTGCTCGACACCGACGCGCGCGCCTTGGCCGCCGGTGGACCCGGCACGAGCCTGCAGCTCGGCCGTGCGCAGACGCGCGGGATGGGTACCGGCGGCGAGGCCGCCCTCGGACTGGCCTCCGCCGAAGCGGAGGAGCCGGCCCTGCGTCGACTCTTTACCGGCGTGCCGGTCGTCGTCCTCGTGACCGGTCTCGGCGGCGGCACGGGCAGCGGCGCCGCCGCGACCGTCGCCGGCTTCGCGGCCGAGACGGGCGCCACCGTGCTCGCCTTCGCGACGATGCCTTTCTCGCATGAAGGCGAACGCCGGATGCGTCAGGCCAACGAGGCCGCCGTCAAGCTCGGCCAGAAGTGCCACGGCCTCGTCGTAGTGCACAACGACCTCCTCCTGCAGCAGGTGGCGCCGGACGCCCCGTTGTCGGAATCCTTCGCCGCCGCCGACGCCTGGGTAGGCGGAGCGCTGCGCGGTCTCGCCAGCGCGTTCGCGCCCGGCGCGCTCATCGCCGTCGATCCTTCCGCGCTGCGTTCGCTCCTTTCGACCCCCGGTTCGCCGACGCTCTTCGCCTTCGGCGTGGGCGAAGGTGAAGGCGCCGCGATGAAGGCCGCGCGTGCCGCCATCGAATGTCCGCTGGCCCACGCGCCCGGCGCCGTGGCCAAGGTCGCCTCGCTTTTCGTGCACGTCGCCGGCGGTCCCGCGATGACCTCGACCGAGGCCTTCGAAGCCGTCGCCGCGGTCCGCGCGCGTTTCGGCGGCGAGACCTCCACGATCCTTTGTGCGCGCGTCGAGCCCGCGCTCGGCGACCGCATCGAAGTCTCGGTGCTCGGCGCTTCGCTGCCCGCGCCCAAGCCCCCCGCCAAGACGAAGAAGGGCGGCAAAGGCGAGGACCCCGCGCAGCCGATCTTCGAGTTCGCGACGGAGGAATCGATGCGCCGCGGCCTGTTCGGCGGCACGCCGATGACGTTCATCGACGGCCAGGACGTCGACGTGCCCGCGTACATCCGCAAGGCCGTGCGCCTGCCGCCGGCGCCCTGAAGTTCGCTTCCCGGTTGCGCCCCGCCCGGGTCCTCCTACGTTCGGCCCTATGCCCGCGTTCGACGTCGCTGCCTGCCGCAAGGACTTCCCGATCCTGGGACGTTCCGTGCGCGGCCGTCCGCTGACCTACCTCGATAACGCCGCGACCTCCCAGAAGCCTGCGGTCGTCATCCAGGCCCTCGAGCGCTATTACTCCGAGCAGAACGCCAACGTCCACCGCGGCGTCCATCTCCTGAGCGAAGAGGCCACCACCGCCTACGAGGCCGCCCGCGGTTCCGTCGCGAAGTTCCTCGGCCTCAAGGACACCCGCGGCTGCGTCTTCGTGCGCGGCGCCACCGAAGGCATCAACCTCGTCGCCGAGTGCTGGGGCCGGGCCAACCTCAAGGCCGGCGACGAGATCCTGCTCACCCATCTCGAGCACCACGCCAACATCGTGCCTTGGCAGGTCATCGCTGAGCGCACCGGCGCCAAGGTCGTCGTCACGCCCGTCACGCCGCGCGGCGAGGTCGACCTCGTGGCCTTCAAGGGACTGCTTTCCACCCGCACCAAGCTCGTCGCCTTCGCGCACGTCTCCAACGCCCTCGGCACCGTCAATCCCGCCGTCGAGATGACCCGACTCGCCAAGGCCGCGGGAGCGGTGGTGCTCATCGACGGCTGTCAGGCCGCCGCGCACTTCCGGGTCGATATCCCGGCGCTCGGCTGTGACTTCTACGCCTTCTCCGGCCACAAGACCTTCGGCCCGACCGGTATCGGCGTGCTCTGGGGTCGTCCGGAGCTGCTCGACGCCATGCCGCCTTATCAGTTCGGCGGCGACATGATCCGCAAGGTCGACTTCGCCGGGACCACTTTCCGCGAGGCCCCTGAACGTTTTGAAGCCGGCACGCCGGATATCTCCGGCGCCATCGCGCTCGGCGTCGCCTTGGAATACGTCATGCCCATCCAGGAGGCCGCGCATGCGCATGAGCAGACTTTACTCGCCGCGGCCACCGAACGCCTCAAGGCCATCAAGGGACTGACCATCGTGGGCGAAGCGCCCGAGAAGGTCGCCGTCATCTCTTTCAATCTAGAGGGTGGCCATCCGCACGACGTCGGCACGCTGCTCGACGCCGATGGCATCGCCATCCGCACCGGTCACCATTGCTGCATGCCGCTCATGAAGCATTACGGCCTCAGTGGTACCGCCCGCGCTTCCTTCGCGTTCTACAACACCCTCGAGGAAGTCGACCGCCTGGCCGTCTCGCTGGAGAAGGCGCGGAAGATGATGGCCTAAGCCTTGGCGGTCGGCTCGGTCTGATTCATCGATCGACGCAGCACGTCGAGGATGCCTTGGACTTCCCAATTACGGGCGGCACCGGTGAGGCCGATGAGTCCGCGGGCTTCTTGAATATCGTCAGGGTGATGTCCCGGAGGCCAATCGAGCCAGCTCCGGTCCATGGAGTGACGCGCATCCTGTAGCAAGGGGAGAAGGGCGTTGATGCAGAGGGTGTCCGTGCGTCCGTCGGAGAGGAGGCACGCGAAGACCTCGTCGATCAGCCGGCGGCGGGCCGATTTCAGGGGAGAGGAGGGCAGGGTGAGGGCCCAGTCACGCAGACGGACACGCCAGTCGGGGCGACGCCGGTGGAGTTCGAGGTATTGGGCGAGACGACGGTGAGGATGGCCGGCCGGACGGAGGCCACGCAGGCGCCACCGTCCGCATTTCTCCATGTAGAGCGCGTCGAGTCCGAGGACGAGCATCTCTTCCGGCGGGTGGGTGCGGGCCAGTTCGGACATCGGGGCGCGGTTGCCGCCGAGGCCGAGGGCTTCGACGAAGAGCTCGTGGCAGGCGGCGTCCCAGCCGACCTCCTTCACGCGGGCGCGGGCGTGCTTGGTCTTATTGCGGAAACGTTCCAGGGCGCGACGACGGAGGCCGAGCACGAGGTTCGGTTCCGCGGCGAGCACGCGACGGGCGACCTCCCTCGAGCGGCCACGCAGTTCGAGCAGCGCGTCTTCTTCGGCGAGATCTTCGAGGTCACGGGGAAGGTAGGGTAGGAGCACCACCGTCTCCGGTCGGTGGCCGGTGAGCGTCACCACGTCCTTCGTGCCTGGCAGCAGCACCGCGTGCAGGATCACGCCGCCGAAATGCGGATCGCGGTCGTGACCATGGGCGTTCCAGTCGGCGCAGCGTAAGTGGATCTCGATGTCGCCGCGGAGACGTCGGCCGTCGACCAGGATCTCCGCGCCCAGGAAGTCGGGACCGGCGCCGCGGTTCCAGTCACCCGGGTGCAGGATCTCGATCGTCGATCCGGAGGCGGCGGCCATCGGTCCACGAACTTCGCCCGAGGCCCAGAGCCGTTGGATGGCGCGTTCACCGATGGCGAAGGGGCCGTAGGGGCCGTCGATCTCCTCGACGCGGACGCAGGTGCTCATGCCCGTATCCACGCCGAATCGTCGGCGTTTGGGAAATCAGGAGAACGCCCAAGGGGAAAGCACCGAATCCGCTTGAGGGAAGACCCCAGCCGCCGTTGAATCCCTCTTACGGAGAGGTGGCAGAGTGGTCGATTGCAGCTGACTTGAAATCAGCCGAGCCGCAAGGCTCCGGGGGTTCGAATCCCTCCCTCTCCGCCAGTTTAGCAGGAGGACAAGAGGACCCGAGGGCACGAAGTTCGATGAGGGATGAGAACCCTAAGCCATACCGGGTATGGGTTGCCCTCTTTGATCGATCAGAGATGATCTTAAGAACATGACCGCAGCCGAGAATTCACACGAAGCCCCGCGGCCCGCGGTTTCGCTGGTGCGGATGCTGGTCGGCGAGGTGAAGGTGGTCGGGACTTTGCCGGAGGGGCCGGTGCTCCTTTGCGGTAACCATAACAGCTACCGCGACGTGTTCCTGTTCGGGATGATCCGTTCCTCGGCGCGGCTGTTGGTCCATCCCTTGGTGTTCAGCTTTCCTTTTCTGAAGAAATACGCGCTGCGCTGGGGCTTCGTCCAGGTGTCGATCGAGGATGCCGTGGCTTTGCTTAAGCTGGGGCAGACGGTGGCGATCTGTCCGACCGGCCTGGTCGAAGCCTTGGGTGACGCCGAACTGCCGTTCAAGACCGGCGCCGTGCGTATCGCCCAGCAGGCCGGCGTGCCGATGGTCCCGGTCTATTTCCATTATGGCAATTACCCGGGCCGCTGGGTGAAGCCGTTCTCGATTACCTTCCAAAATATGCTGCTCTTCTGCCTTTGGCCGTTTTACCGACGGGGCGTCACGATCGTCATCGGCGCGCCGATCGATCCGGCGGGTGACGTCAAGACCCGCACGCTTGAGTTAAGGGCGCTCGTGGGCCGACTGGGGATCATGGGGTGAGTTCGGGGGTTCAGGCCCCTGAAAGTCCCGGCCTTCCTATACTTATTCACAACATGAACAAAACCCAACATTCGACGAGGATCTGCGGCGGTTCACGATTAATTCGTAAAAGCGGCCTAGAGTCTAGCCTTGCCAAACTTTCCCACCAATCTATCAGATAAAACTTTCATCATGAAACTACCCAAATTGTCCCTCTCGCGTGCCTTCCTCCTCGCCGCCGCCGTAGCGGCAGCCCCACTTGCCGGCGTTGAAGTATCGCCGACCATCATGGACGGCAACGGCTCAAAAGGCACGATGCTTTTTGACGGCAGCAACAGCATCGGCAGCACTGATTTCTCGACCGTCTACACCAACTACTTCACCGAGGGCGGCGCCGGTTCCGGCGGCGGCGCGGGTCTCGGCGGCGTTTTCTTCGTCAATTCGGGCGCTTCGCTCACGCTTAGCAATGTCTCCTTCATGTCCAACACCGTGAAGGGCGGCGAAGGCGGCAGCCCTCCTCCCGCCAGCGTCGGCGGTTTCACCATGGCCGTGATCGAACGCTCTACCGCAGTGACCAAGGTGCCTGACCTCGCCGCCACTCCGGAAATCGTTTTCGATCCGATTCTCAACAAGTATGTGGTCGAGAAAGTCACCGTCGCCAACATCTCCCCCACCTTCAAGGTAGGCAACGTCGCCGCCCTCGGCGGCACGCAGGGCATCACCAGCATCGGTTCCATCAATGGCAAGGAAATCACCTTGGCCCAGCGCCTGGTGGTCTCAGCTGATGCCGTCTTCGCCGCCCCGACGATCGCCTATACCGCCGGAAGCAACAAGGTCACCATCCCCTTCTACCCGGATACGACAGACCCCATCACCGCGGGTGAAGGCGGCAAGGCGCTGAGTGACGCCCTCTTCATCGGTCGAACCCTCGTGGGCGATGGCCTCCCCGACGGGACCAAGATCGAGAGTTTCGTACTCAACGGTCAGGGCCGCGTCACCGAGCTGACCCTTTCGCAGCCCGCCGTCTCTTCAGGCACCGGATTTGACGTGCTCAAGGTCGAGACCTTCACCGCCGCCCAGTTCCAAGGGGTCAGCGACACCCAAATCGTCGCCAACGCCACCGGTCTCGGCCTCCGCGTGGGCATGTTCGTGACCGGAGCCGGCGTCGCCGAAGGAACCCGCGTAGAAAGTATCACACCCATCAACGGCACGAGCAATTCCACCATCACTTTCTCCAAGGCCGTCAACGTCGGTGAGCCCACCCTCGGTTTCGAGGCTCGTCTGCCCGTCCTCGGTGACACGAATAACGTGCTGCGCCTGAGCGGCAGCGACCCTCGACTCGTGGTCGGAATGCGCATCACCGGTGAAGGTATCGCCGAAGGAACGACCATCACCAATATCGACGCCGCCAACGGGTTGCTCACGCTTTCGCAGAACGTCGTCTCGGCCCCTGAGGAGTTCACCGTCAGCAACGTCTCCGCCCAATCCGGCAACGTCCTGACCATGATCAACGTCGCCGGCCTCGTCGCCGGTATGACGGTCACCGGAGACAATGTCCCCGACGGCACCACGATCGTCTCGGTCAACGGCAAGGTCGTCACCCTCAGCCAGTCGCCAACCGGCGACATCGTCGGCCTGACCGCCTTCTCTCCCCTCACCACCGGTGGCTCGCTCAATGGGATGATCTCCACCGGCACCCGCGGGTCTGACGGCTCCGATGGTTACAATGGTCGCTCCGGCGCCGCCTTCCTGATGGAGGGCGAAGGCCAGGACGGAACCAACGGCAAAAACGCCAACAAGGACGGGCCCACCGCCTCCAGCGGCGGCAACGGCGGCAAAGGCGGCAATGCTTCCAATGGTATGCCCTTCAATTGGGCCCTCACGTGGGAGGTCACCTCGCTCAGCTTCGACCTCGCCACGACCATCGCCGAGGCGGTCTCTGCCGCCACCAACTTCGACGAGGCCGACCCGCTGATTCCTCACCCCGACCCGGACTTCGGTGAGATGGCTGTCAAGATCGCGGCGGCTTCCATCATCGCGGTCGACCTCGGCACTGCCATCACCAACCTCACCCTCTGGGGCATCGACATGGACCGTGGCCTCGTGGCCCGCGGCGGTGCCGGCGGTGACGGCGGCGAAGGCGGCGACGGAGACGAGTTCTTCGGCGGCGGTGCCGGCGGTGCCGGTGGCCGCGGCGGCGAAGGCGGCCTCGACAAGACGGACGGCGGCGACGGCGGTTCCGGCGGTATCGGCGGTCGCGGCGGCTTCGGCGCCGGCGGCGGTTCCGGCGGCGCGCCTGGCGATGCCGGCAGCACTGGCCAGGGATCCGATGGTGACAAGGGCGACGGAGGCCGCGGAGGCTTCGGCGCCGGCGAAGGCACCGACGGCAACGGCGAATTCGGCGGTGGCGGATCCGGTTACGGTGGCGCCATCTTCATCCGCGAGGGCGGCTCGGTCACCCTCACCGGAAACAGCGTCTTCGAGAACAATGCCACGCTCGGCGGCTCCTCCAATAACGGCGGCGAATCCGGCCAGGCCGTGGGCACCGATATCTTCCTCATGAAGGGCGCCCAGCTCTACATCGCTCCGGGAGCGGGCAAGACCATCCGTTTCGAAGGAACCATCGCGGATAACTCGCTCGCCAGCATCGACGGCGGTGCCTACGCCTCCGGCTATGGCGCCACCGTCCGTTTCGGCGGCGGCGGCCTCATCCAGCTGAACGGAGAGAACACCTACACCGGCGTCTCCCAGATCGAAGGCGCCACCGTGGCCGCCGACGACGGCGTCGGCATCAACGTCGACAGCCATATCCGCTTCGTCGGAGCCGGTCGCATCGGCACGCTCTCCAGCGGCGCCAATACCGGCACCCTCTTGACCTCCGGCTTGGTCGTGCGCCGAGTGGGCACGCGTCCTAACCAGCTCACTTGGGCTGGCGCGGGCGGCTTCGCCGCCGCCACCGAGGAGGACCTGATCCTCAATTTCGGTCGCATCGGAAGCTCCGCCGCGCAGGTCCTGGGCTGGAATTCCGCGGGCATCAGCAATGACTCCGTCATCGTCTTCGGATCGGAATACGGCCAAGGCTCGGTACGCCTGCTGAATTCCATCAACATGGACGGAAATACGGGCAAGTTCGCCGTCTACGGCACCAAGCCAGGCGTCGGCTCTAACTACGTCGCCCAGCACTCCGCCTATCTGCAGGGCCTGCTCTATGGTGGCACCATCGAGGTCGGTTCCGCGGGCATGGACGGCTTGCTCACCATCACGTCGAGCAACGAGCTCACCGGCGCCACCTTCCACAGCGGCGTCACCAGCGTCCTCGGACGCCTCTTCAAGCCGGGCGTGGGAGGCAATCTCGTCCTCACTAACAATGGTTCCGCGGGTGAAGTCATCCTCTGGAACGACGAGCTCATCCTCAACGCGAACCTTGACGGCGGCACGGTCCTGACCACGGCTGGCGCGGTCAGCTTGGTCGACCTCACCAACGCCGGTACCGTCAATCTCGGCGGCGCGGCCATCGCCCGCAACGTCCTTAACAGTCTGGGCGGCTCGATCAAGGTGCTCGGCGGCCTGCAGGTCTCTGGTTACCTTTACAACTACGGTGGCGCCACCCTCACCCAGAGTTCCGACATCACCGTCGGTGAGAACGTGGTGAACAACGGCCAGTGGACCGTCGTCGGCACCCCGGTCGACGGCACCCGCTCGCTCACCACGGCGACCGGACTCACCGGCACCGGTGTCATCACCCTGGCTCGTTCCGTCTACGACAACGGCGATAACCCCGACATCACTGTCGACGCCGAGCTCACGCTCCTCACCGGTGCCGGCGCTGACGCCGACTTCACCGGCCAGATCGATGGCGCGGGTTCGCTGGTCAAGTCCGGCCTCGGCAAGCAGACTCTCTCCGGCGTCAACACCTTCACCGGTGATCTCACGGTCTCGCAGGGCTCCCTCTACCTGACCGGCACGCAGTCGAACCTGACCGACGTCATCGTCGGTTCCAGCGCGACCCTCGTCTTCGCCGCGACCGACACGATCGCCTCCGTCACCGTCAACAGCGGCGGCACCGTCTATCTCGACGCGCCGATCACGACGACCGGCGGCTACGCCAACAACGGACAGACGATCACGACGGCCAACCGGACCCTTACCCTCGGCGGCGGGCTCTCAGGTACCGGCACGGTGTCCATTCCGAACGTCGGCACGGGCCTCACGGTCGTCCAGTCTGGCAACTCGTCCTACGCGGGTTCCATCTCCGGCCTCGGTTCGTTCACCAAGAACGGCAGCGGCACGCTCACCCTCGCGGGCTCGGCCGGTTCGTTGGACGTCGCGGGCGGCGTGATTGTGAACGCCGGCGTGCTCGCGCTTGACGGCGCCGGCATCCTCGATGCCGACCTCGACCTCATCATCAACGGAGGCGGCACCCTGCGTCTCGTCTCGGGCGACCAGAATGCGCGTTCCCTCGCGGGCACCGGCATCATCGATCTCGGCGCCAGTAACCGTCTGACCGTCGCCAACGGCGGCGAGTTCTTCGGCTCGGTGATCGGTCGTGGCGTGCTCGACATCGGCGGCGGTGATTTCGTCGTCAACGACAGCATCTCCTCCACGGAGGGCACCTTCAACGTCGCTCCCGGCGCTTCTACCACGGTAGCCGACGGCGCCGAGCTCGAGTTCCCGGACATCAACGTCGAAAACGGCTCGTTGCTCGACGTGCTCGGAACCATCACCTCGGACACCACCACGGTCCAGAGCGGCGGCAGGCTGCACTTGGGCAACGGCAGCGGCTCCCAGAGCGGCGCCGTCGTCTCGGACCGGACAGACGTCCACGGTGTGCTCAGCGGCGTCGGTTCGCTGACGGGTGACGTCAACGTCCTGGCGGGCGCCAACCTGCGCCCCGGTAACTCGCCCGGCATCATGTCCTTCGTCAACCTGACCCTCGGAAACCTCTCCGTCACGGAGCTGGAAATCGACGGAACGGCCGGTGCAGGCGTGAACCCCAACGGACATGACCAGATCCAGGTCTCCGGTTCCCTCGCGATCGCGACAGGCTCCTCCGCCCAGATCGTCAACTCCACCGCGTTCGAACTGATCCTCGGACAGCAAATCAAGGTCCTCTCGTTCGCCGACGGCGCGGTCTCGGGTAACTTCTCGAGCGCGGTGCGGTCCGGCTTCGCCAATGAAGTCGTACTGAACCTCGCCACGGGGAACGTCGTGGGCATGGGTGCGGCCGGCCACGCTGGTTTCATCGCGGCTCTGGCCCCTGACCTCAACCAGCAGCGCATGCTGGCGGCCCTGATGGTCGAGGACAACGGCGGCGTCCAGCAGTACTACGGCGGTAAGCTCATCGAGCGTCTCGCAGTCGCCGTGGCCACCTCCGAAGACACCGATCGGGTCTTCTCGCTGGCCTCTCCGGAGCGCCACGTGGCCCTGCTCGACAACGTCCGCAGCTCGTTGTTCGCCACGATGATGAACCTGCCTTCCGAGGCCCGTGAAGGTTGGAACTACCGTTACACGAACCGTAATCAGAGCAGCATGGTCGACGGCACGTACTCGGAATACCGCCTCTCCTCCAACGGCGCCTCGGTCGACTACACCCATAAGCTCGCGAACTCGTTCGTCAGCGCCACCGTGGGTTATGACGACGGACGCGCCAGCGGAACCGGCTACCGTGCCGACTCCAACGGCGTGAACCTCGGCGTCTCCTGGAGCCTCCCCGTGGAGTCCGTCAAGGGCCTCACCCTCGGCCTCCAGACCGGCATGTCGTCGTTCACCAACGATATCCGTCGTGACACCTCCACGACTTCCGCCGTCGCCAGCAATGTCGACTCGGACAGCTCCGCCTTCGGCTTCAGCATCGATTACGTCCGTCCGATCGACAAGTTGAACCTGGCTCTCGGACTCGACGTGATCTCCTACCAGACCCAGGTCGACGCCTTCACCGAGAACAACCCGGGCAACCTGCTCGATTCGCTCGACGTGCATGAACAGAAGAACAACGGCACCGCGTTCGTCGCCACCGTCGGTCTCTCCGGAAAGTATTCAGAGGAGCTGACCCTCGGTGCGGATCTCCGCCTGACCGCCTTCGGTTCCGATCGCGAGCATAAGGTCTCCGCCAACGTCGCCCCGGAATCCACCGTCTTCACGGTGGGCCACGAAGGCGTCGGTCGCTCGATCTTCGGCATGGGCTTCTCGGCTGAGTATCAGCTGAGCGAAGCTTCCTCGCTGGGACTGAGCCTGCGCGTCGAAGGCGACGGCTCGCTGGGTGACGGCTTCCGCGGCGACCTCAACTACCGCCGCCGCTTCTAAGCCGGAAATCACCTCCGGTCCGACAGGCCCCTCCCTACGGAGGGGCCTTTTTTGTGTCCGGCACCATCAGGCCTTAGGGCGATGGCGTGATTCGCCAGCCCCGGAAGCAGGCATGCCGCAAGGTCGCCGAGGCCGTCTGGTCGCCCTGCGTCGACCGCTGGCTGGCGATGGCTTCTTTTTCCGCCACACTAATGACCTTTTCCGCTCAATCGGTGCGAAAGGGTTGAAGACCACGGATGGTCAGGGGAACATCCTCCTTGTTTCCTCGTCTTTACTTAGACCCCATGAGAATCCAACCCCTCACCGCCTTCGTGTTCGCGCTGTTGTCCGTCGCCGGACTTTCCGCGCAGAGCAAGGAGCCGGTCGCCAAGATCGTCCTGCCGCCGGAACCCGTCGCGCAGGCCGTGACCCAGAAAATCGACCTGCTCGAACTCTTCCGCAAAGGCGAGGCCGAGCTCTTCGTCAATCCCAAGGCGGACATCGCCGGCGACCCCCAGTCGGTCTTCAAGTTCGGAGCCGATGGTCATTTCGTCGTCAGCGGCGAAGGTTACGGCGCGATCACCACCCTCGGCGCCTATCGCGACTACCATCTCGTGGTCGAGTTCAAGTGGGGGCAGAAGACCTGGGGTAAGCGCGTATCGCGCTCCCGCGACAGCGGCATTCTCGTGCACTGCTTCGGCCCACAGGGGGCCGTGGGCGGCAACTGGATGGCCAGCATCGAGGCCCAGATCATCGAAGGCGGCGTGGGCGACATCCTCGTTCTCTCGCCCAAGCTCGCCGACGGCACCGTGCTCGAAGCCTCGCTGAGCGCCGAAATCGGTCTCGACCGCGACAAGGAGAAGGTCTGGACCCCGGGTGCTCCCCGCCAGACCATGAAGGGCGGCCGCCTCAACTGGTCCAAGCGTGATCCTGACTGGAAAGACGTCGTCGGCTTCCGCGGCAAGGACGACGTCGAGTCGCCCTTCGGACAGTGGACCCGTTTCGAGGTGATCGCCAAGGGTGACACTCTCGTCTATTTCGTCAACGGCGTGAAAGTGAACGAGGCTTTCGACGTGAAGCCCAGCCAAGGCAGGCTGCAGTTGCAGACCGAAGCCGCGGAGATGCATGTCCGCCGTTACGAGCTGCACCCGCTGGGCGGATTCACCGAGAAGTGGGCGCCCTCCAAGGCCGTGAGCACCGGCGCCCACCCGGCTTCGGATGACGTGAAGGTCCAGGCTGCCCACGCTGCCAAGCATGGCGACGCCCAGCTGATCCCGGGCTACGCCATGCGTCCCGCTAGACTCGACTTCGAGAAAGACCAGGCCAAGAACGCCGCTTTACCCTACAAACTACCCGCGGGTTTTGAGATGATCGTCGCCGCCGCCTCTCCGATGGTGGCCAATCCCACGATGGGATGCGTCGACGATCGGGGCCGCCTTTTCGTAGGCGACTCCGTAGGCGTGAATTGGAGCCCCAAGAAGTTCGAAAGTGAGACGCCTGGACGCGTCGTGATGCTCGAGGACCGCGACGGGGACGGCGTGTTCGACCGCAGCGTCGTCTTCGCGGACAAGCTGACCGTCCCCAAGGGCGGTTGCTGGGCCGACGGCAGCCTCTTCGTGGCCTCGCCCCCCGGTATCTGGAAGTTCACCGACGCGGATGACGACGGCGTCGCCGAGAAGCGCGAACTGGTGGTGGGCGGCTTCGAATGGACGGCCAATGGCGCCGACTGCCACGGTCCGCGCCTGCACCCTGACGGCCGTCTCTACTGGACGCATGGCCGCAAGGGACACACCGTGAAGCAGAAGGACGGCACGCTCGTGCACGCCGGCCTCAACAGCGGCGTCTGGTCGATGAAGACCGACGGTAGCGACATCCGCTGGCATGCCTTGGGCTGCGCCGATAATCCGGCCAGCATCGACTTCACCCCGACCGGTGAGATCGTGGGCACCGTCGACCTCTATTTCGGCAGCCCGCGCGTCGATACCCTCATGCACTGGCAGCTCGGCGGCGTCTACGAGCGCCCGGACTTCCTGCGGATCATCGCCGACCTCCCGCGCACCCACGAGCGCATGCCCATCATCAAGGAGCTCGGACACGTCGTGCCCAGCGGCTGTTCTTTCTGGAAGCATGGCGACCGCGTCGCACCTGCCGACCACCCCCTTTCGTCCGGCCCGGACAGCCTCAATCTCCTCGTCGCTTTCTATAACTCCAAGAAGATCGTCCGTTTCGAACTTAAGCCCGAAGGAGCCACCTACCAGGCGATCGAGCACGAATTCCTGACCGTCGACCGCAAGGGGGCGCACCTTTCCGACGTCATCGAAGCCCCGGACGGCTCGTTGCTGGTCGTCGACACCGGCACCTGGTATTCGCATTGCCCGTCGAGCCTCCAAGGCGTGGCCAACGTCCCCGGCGCGATCTACCGCGTGCGCCGCACCGCGGAGGGCAAGGCCGCCCATGCCGCCGTCGCCAAAGCTCACCGTCCGTACTCGCCCGCGCCGGTGAAGACCGACGCCGAACTCATCGCCCAGCTTTCGTCCGCCGACCAGGCGGTCGTGCGGCGCGGACTCGAAGGCCTCACCTTCCGCGAAGCCAAGTCGCCGGCCGTCACCGAGGCGATCCGCGGCCTGCTGTCGCGCGAAGCCGACCTCGTGCTCGAGCACGCGATCCTCACCGCAGGCATGCGCCTCGCCGGCTTCACCGCCGCCGATCTCGCGACCGTCAAGGGCCCCGTCGCGCAGGCCCGTCTCCTACGCATCGTCTCGCAGACGCGCGTCAAGGAGTCCGATTACGCCGACGTCCTGAAGTTCGCCGTCGGCCAGGCCGACTCCACCGATGCTGCGTTGGCCAAGAACGCCTACCTCGCCCTCAACAAGGCTGCGGACGCCGATCAGGTGGTCGCGCCGCTCTTCACGCAGTGGTTAGGCCAACCCTCGCCTTCGGCCACGCAGGTCGCCGCCTTGGGTAAGTTCGCCACCGCGTTGGCCGGCCAGCCAGGCGTCGCGAAGGGTATCGCGCAGATGCTCCAGCATGAGAAGGTCGCCGTCCGTCAGGCCGCCCTGCGCGCCATCGCGGCTCAGGCTGGCAAAGTTAACGCCCAGGAATGGCTTGCCTCGCTCGAAGCCGAGCTGGCCAAAGGCCCTTCGCCTCTGCTCCTGGACGCCCTCGCGCATGTGAAGGACAAGCGCTTCGATGCCACGCTCAACGCCCTCGCCGCCGACACGACCAAGCCCGCCTCGCTTCGTCTTAAGGCGCTTCTCGCCCTTTCCAGCAGCGGCGAAGACCTGAGCGACGCCGCCTTCAAACTCCTCACCGACCTCTTCGTCGATCCGGCCAGCCCGGGGCTGCGCATGGACGCCGCCGCGCGGCTCGCCAACACCAAGCTCACCCCGGCCCAGTGGGACGCCTATCTCGCGTTGCTGCCGAACGCCGGTCCGCTCGAGCAGAACGAACTCCTCGTGGCCTTGGCCGTCCCGCAGAATTACAAGCGCATCTCCAGGGACACCGGTCGCAAGATCGCCCTCGCCCTGGGCAAATCGTCGATGCTGGGTACCTTCCGACAGGACCTCGTGCGTAAGGCCTTCGGCTTCCTGCCGCGCGAAGTCTACGAACTCCTCGAACCCTCGTTCGATGCGGCGCTCGCGGCCAATGACGCCAAGCGTGAGCGCCTGGGGCCGTTGGCCTTGGCCGCCATCAAGCAGGGCGATCCTGCCGCCGGTCGCACCGTCTATGAGTCCGGCAAGGGCGCCTGCATCGCGTGCCACAAGATCGGCGACAAGGGCAACGAGATCGGGCCGAACCTCACCAAGATCGGCGGCATCCGTGCCGAACGCGAACTCGTGGAGAGTATCCTGTTCCCGAGTTACAACATCGCCCGCGACTACGACCTGAACTCCTTCCAACTTACCGACGGCAGCACCGTGCTCGGCCTCATCCAGGCGCGTTCCGCCGAAGGCGTGACGGTCAAGGAAGCCTCGGGTCAGAGCCGCTTGCTCACCAATGAGACGATCGCCTCCTCGACCCAGCTCACCACGAGCCTCATGCCCGCCGGTCTGGACGGCATGCTGAGCGAGAAGGAACTGGTCGATCTGGTGGCGTATCTGCGATCGCTTAAGTGAGTTGAACCGTTGATCGGAGGGCCAGTTGGCCAGAAGGAGTCACTCAAGGGGAGGCCGGAGACCGGGATGTTAGCTGAGGACATAATGACCCCAGCCAATCATCCGGTCTCCGGTTTCCCTTTGATCGTTGTGGCGCTGCCACCAGGGCGGCACGCGGTGCTGCCCCTACCTCAGGAGCCAGAGGCTGAGGATGGGCAGGGCGAGGATGAGGAGGCAGCCGCCGGAGCGGGGGCCG
>JBILXR010000088.1:0-7751 GCA_044378215.1 Opitutales bacterium | reverse complement strand
GGCCACCGTCGGCTTCATAGGCAGCCGGTCGGTACAGGTGGTAGCTTACCTCAGCTTTGGCTGACTTGCTGGTGAAGACATGATGCGTGACCCGAGGAGCCGTGACGGCTTTCGTGACCCAAAGGGGGGAAGCCGAAACCGCATGCGGCTGGCTCATAGGCTTAGCAGTCTGAGCAGCTAATGAAAGCATCCCTGATAAAAAACCAAATAAGAGTCTGCCGATGGTGGCTTTAGAGAAGGTCCGCATGGCCTGGGGTCGTCAGATAAAAAACCACCAATGTCTGATAGTTACTACCTATCGTCACTTATCTCCCCTTGCCCACGTGTCACCTTGCCCACGTGCCCCCTCACTTAATCATTTCTCCCCCTTCAGGTAAGCCAGCAGATCGGCGAGCTGCTGCTTTGAAAGCCCGGCCTCGAGACCGGTCGGCATCAGCGAGCCGGGCAAGGCCTCGAGTTTGGCGAGTTCGGCCCGGAGGAGACTCGCTTCAACGCCCAAGGGGCCACGCAGGGTGATCGAGGTGGGCGTGTCTCCGACCAAGATACCGCTGAGGATGCGTCCGTCCTTAGCCTCGGCGAGATAAGCGGTGAAAGCCGGCGCGATTTCAGCGTCGGGGTTCACGATATGGAAGAGGATGTTCTCCTTGGTCTGCCGGCGGACGTCGAAGAGGTCGGGCCCGACGGCATAACCTTCGCGATCCAAGCGATGGCAGGTGGCGCAGACAGCGTTAAAAATGGCACGCCCTTCCGACGGATTAGGCTTCAGGGCCAAGGCCTTGGTCGCCTCGGCCAAGGCCTCCGGACGGGCGGAGACGATCAAGAGACGCTCAGCGAGGGCTTTCACTGCCGGATCCTTGGCGGCGAGCACCTGACGTCGGCGGACGCCCGTAAAGGCGCTGGCGGGCAGGCGCTTGGCCTCCACGGCGTCCAGGACACCCTTCACGTGGAACGGCACGCTCAACAAGGCGCCCAAGACGGCATCGCGCCGAGCCGGCGTGTAGCGCGGCCAACCCGCGAGCAGCGAAGCCGAGACCTCTTCTTTGGGATAGACCAACACGGCCTTAAGCGAAGCGGCAGCGAGATCGGGCGACGACTCATCCAAGGCGAGCTTCAACAAGGATTCCCCGGCACGCTCCCAAGGCAGACGCGCCATGAGCTTCACGGCGACCACCCTGTCCTCGGACGTCTTGGCCTCGTCCATGGCGACCTTCGGTGAGGCATCGAGCAAAGCACGGAACGAAACCGGCAGACCAGCGGCCTTGCGCGCGGCCCCTCCGAGACAACCGGTCAGCAGAGCCAGCCGCACCGCTTCCGGTGCTCCGGTGGCGACCTCCAGGTCGGCCGGACCTTCGCAGGTGCCGCCCAGGTATCCGAAGACGGCGGCCAGACCAGGCCCGACCTTGGTCTCGGCAGGAAGCCGCCGGAGCAACGCCCTGAGGAAAGCCAGCTCCCTTCCACCGACCCCGCTGAGCACGGCGTTGCGCAGCCACTTGTCTTCCGCATGCGATAATGCCGCCGCTGCCAACCTCTCCGTCGCCGCCTCCGTGGGATTACCGCCGTCGACCACGATCTTCATCATCGTCAGATCGGGCAACATTCCGCTGAGGGCTTCCGCCACGGCGAGCGGCTCCGGCGGCTCATCCGCGCGGACGCGCCAGATGCGTCCAAGGTCCTTGCCGGTCTCGAAATCGGTGTGCTTGCGCACCTCTTCCGGCAGGTAGTCCGGATGCTCGATGACCTTGCGATATATATCCGCGACGTAAAGCGCCCCTTCAGGCCCCCGGGCCAGGAAGACCGGACGGAACCAGTCATCCCGCGAGGCCAGCAACTCGCGTTCACGATACACCGGCTTGGCGACGAAAGTGGAACCCTTACGAATGAGCCGGTCGGCGTGGATGAGGTTGCCCGTCGGATCGCAAGAAAGCACGATGTTCAGGCATTCGGGAGTCAGGAGCGACTTACCCTGCCAGACCTTGATGCCGCAGGCGGCGCTGAAGGAGCCGGCATGCCCGTCAGCGGTGGTGATGTTGGCGCTGATCGGATAAAGCCGCACCCCGTCGTGCCCGCCGTTGATCCCGTTATAGGCGTCGCGTTCGTTGCAGTCCTGGACGGTCTCGCTGAAGGCCAGCCGCGGATTACGCTTCAGCCATTCCGACTTCAGCACCACATGCTGGACCGGCAAGCGGTTCATGCAGATGAAGCGGTTGCCCGCCAGGTCGAAGCTCATGCCATACTGCGACTTTCCGTCGACCATTTCGACCTGCAAGGTCTTCGGATGAAAACGGACGTCGGAGGTCATCTTGAGCGGCTGGCGCTCCGGATACTCCGGACAGGTGATCGTGCCGCCGCTCAGGCCGGCGGCGAGATAGATCCAGCCATCCGGGCCGATTGTCGGCGCGTTGACGCGCAGCTGCGTGCTGCCGGTGGTGGCGAAGCCGGTCAGGAGCACGCGCCGTTCATCGGCCACGCCGTCCCCGTCGGTATCCTTGAGGAACAGTACGTCCGGCGCGCAGGTGACGATCAGGCCGCCGTCCCAAGGGAGCACGCCGTTTGGGAACGTAAGGCCGTCGGCGAAGACGGTCCGCTTGTCCATTCGGCCGTCTTTGTCGGTATCCTCGAGCATGGCGATGACGCCGGCAGGCTTCTCTCCTGCCTTAGGCCCGATCGGGTAACCGCGGTTCTCGGCGACGAAGAGTCGTCCCTTGGAATCGAAGGCGATGGCGCATGGCGAGGCGACCAAGGGCTCGGCGGCGACCAGCTCGACGCGTAAGCCGGGAGCGGCTTCAAAAGCCTTCAGGGCTTCCTCCGGCGAGAGCGGACTCGGCAGCGGCGCCGCCATCAGCGCTGAGGCAAAGACGATGGAGGCGTGGCGCATCATTTCAGCTGCGGAGGTTGGTCGCCATAAGCCCAAGGCTTGCCGGCCGGGCCGTTCGGTCGTTCGGGCAGCTTCGCAGGCTTCATCTTAGCGGCGAGTTCGAGGCCGACGTTCATGAACTGCGTGCCCGCAGTGATCTCCAAGTTACTGTAGCTGGTCAGACGCGTCTCGTAACCGCCGCCGTTGGGACCGAAGGCTTCTTCATCCGGCACGTAACCCACGCAACCGTTCGCGAGCTCGACCGGGAAGGTCATCGGGAATCCGCTGCGCTTCTTGAGCTGGAGTCCATACGACACGAAATACTCCGCGGGGTTGGAAAGACACACCACCGGACCGACCTGGATGGCCTGCACCTCCACCTCGACGTCCTTCTTCTTGGCGATCAGAGCGTCGAGCAGCAGGGTCTCCTTGGCCCAGACCCAGTCCTTATGGGTCACGGGTCCCTTGATGCGCTCCCTGGCCTCGGCGATACGCTCGGGCGCCGGGATACGACGGCCGATCTCCCAGACCTTCTGGTCGGCCGCCAACGGCACTTCGGCGGTACGGGTCTGCGACATGCTCAGGAGGACCTTGAGGGATTCCGCGCCCACGCGTCCGCCGACGAACTGCGACCAGTCATCCGAGGCAGGATTGGCCTTAGGGTCGAGGTTGTTGACCTGGGTGACGTCCCCGCAGGCGCCTTGTAGGAAGACGACCTTGGCGTCCCTGCCGTAATAACCTTGGATGACCTTCTCGGTGTAATAGATCCAATTCGCGCCGATACCGTCGGAGTTCGTGGTGGCGTGGCATGAAAAGTTGACGATGCAGCCCGCCAGCGATCCATCCGGACGCCAGACGCCGATGATGCCGACCTCGTCGTCGATCGGATTGGCGAACGCGACCACGTCAGGATTGTTCTTACCCGGATGCGAGAAGGTCAGGCCGTTCTTCATGCGGAGGCGGCGATTGAACGCCACCCGGCTCTCATGGCCGACGCCGTAACCGATCGTCACCGCGGCCTTGGACTGATCGGCGGCGACGATGGCCTCGACCGTGGCGGCGATGGCCTTGCGCAGGTAGCCTGCGTCGGCGCAGGAGGATTTCTTGTAGGCGAGTTCCTGGATCTCGGCCGAGGCATGGTCGAACTCGCCGGGCAAGATCATCCCGATCGGACCGGACGAGTGAGAATGCGAAGCCCCGATCATCACGTCGGTGATGCCCGTCGCGGCCTTCACCAAGGCGCGGATCTCCTGGACCGTCTCGCGGCGGATCAGCAGGGCGTCGATGCCGACGAGCGCCACGCGCTTCTGGCCGTCGTCGAATACGCTCGCGCGTACCTTGCACGCATCGTGGATCTTCTTCGCGTAGACCTTCCCATAGTTACCCGGGACCTCCATGCCGATGTCGGGCGTGATATCGCGGTCGGCGAAGCCCACGCGGATACCCGGCTTGGCCGGCGGCGCCCCGAACAACGTGACGGTGGCCAAGACGAGCAAGGCATGGCGTAATCCGAGTCGGGGCGAACTCATGGGGGTATGAGCAGATATGGCGGGGGAAGGTTCCCGGGACAAGCCCGCGAGTATGGGGTCAGACCGCTTCTGAAGGATATCGGTCAGAAGCGGTCTGACCCCATACTGTATCTTTGCATCCATCGGTAGGGTCGGGACTGCGTCTCGAGATAGTTGTTTCGATTCATGGGACAGGGGCAGGGACACGGACAGGCCTCGACACTCAGCGGCAGACACAGGGACTGTCTCGGCAGTTTCTCGCCCCAGCGTCTGACTCTGTCCCTAAGCATTGGAACGTGTCCCTGCCTCTTGAGCTCAGGTAGGGCTGACCACCCTTGGTCAGCCGCGGTTGAGCTAGGGCGCTCAACCCTACCCGAAACAGCCCCAGGACAGAACGCGGTGCTGCCCCTACCTCATGCCCTACTCATGGAACCTGATCCTCGGCTTGGGGCCGTCTTTGGCCTTCGGGAGGTTGGCGGGGTCGGAGAGCGAGGCGCCCGACTGGAGCTCGGCCTTGCCCTTCCACTCCCGCTCAAAGCCCGTGCTGGCAAGGCGGACGGCATCGCGGCCGAGCTTATGGTTCAGGGCATCGACGGCCTTCATGAGGCGGTCCTTGTTGGGGTCGATCTCGCCGCCCATGCCGGGCAAGGAAGGCTGCACGACGTCGGCGGGCGTCAGGCCCTGTAACATCACCCCTGCCCGCTTATACATGTAGCCGTCGCGGCGGACGCGGGTGAGCGCGCGGGCCGCCGCGCCGCAGATCGCGCGAGCGTCGTCGGTCGGCGGATCCAGCGGCTCAAGTTCGTCGCCACGATACTGCGCCTGATCGATCCGATGCTGGTTCGTGCGGATGAAGACGACGATTGAAGAAGCGAACATGCCGTCTTCGCGGAGTTTCTCCGCGGCGCGGGCGGCGTGCGCGGCGATGGCTTCGGAGAGTTCGAACGCGTCGGTGATGGGACGACCGAAGGAACGCGAGACCAGCACGCTCTTGCGCGGACCGGCGTCCTCGACGATGTCATGGCAGGAGATGCCGCGCAGCTCGAGGGCTAGGCGTTCGCCGACCACGCCGGCGATACGACGGATGAAACCCGGATCGGCTTCGGCGAGGTCGATGGCCGAAAGGATCCCATGGGAACGCAGGCGGGCCGCCAGACCGGGACCGACGCCCCAGACGTCCTCCGCTTCGACCCCGCGCAGGAAAGCCGTACGCCCTTCGACCGAGGCCGGGACGACGATCACGCCGCCGCTGGCCTTGTCGGCCTTGGCCCGCTCGTTGGCCAGTTTGCAGAGCACCTTGGTCGGGGCCATCCCCAGCGAGATCGGGATACCCGTGCGCTTCAGCACGTCGGCCCGGATACGCAACCCCAAGGCCTTCGCATCCGCATCAGGCATATCGGGAAACCCCAGGAAAGCTTCGTCGACCGAATAGATCTCGAGGTCACGCGCCTGCTCGCCGAGGGCGGCCATGACGCGTTCGGAGAAATCGCCGTAGACCGAGAAGTTGGACGAGAAGATGCGGACGCCATGGGCTTCGCAGGTGCGGCGCACCTCGAAATACGGCGCGCCCATCGGGATGCCTAGCGCCTTGGCCTCGGAGGAACGCGCCACCACGCAGCCGTCGTTGTTCGACAAGACCACGATCGGCACGCCGATCAACGAAGGGTCGAGGGCGCGCTCGCACGAGGCGTAGAAGTTATTGCAGTCGGCGAGGGCGCGGAGCATGGCGTCAGCAGCGGCGCACGACGGCGACCACCGTCCCCCAGATACGGCATTCGGGCGTGAAAGGCAACGACCAGCCAGGCCAGCGCGGGCTGTCCGCGCGCAGAGTCCACGCGCCTACGGCATCGCGTTCGAGATGCTTCACCGTGAACTCGCCGCCGACCTCGGCGACCACGATGGTGCCGGCGCGAGGCGAGAGCGACTTGTCGACGACGATGAGGTCGCCGGTGAGGATGCCGGCGCCCGACATCGAATCGCCGTCGACGCGCAGGAAGAAGGTCGAGATCGGGTTGCGGATCAGGTGCTCGTTCAGATCCAGGCGCCGCTCCATATGGTCGTCGGCCGGCGACGGGAATCCGGCGACCGCCCGGGAGCCGAGCAGCGGCAAGGCCAACGGCCGCCGCGCCTCGAACCCCTGCAATGTACGCATATCCAGCATAGGTGAACGGATGTTCACTTTTTAGGGGAAAGGATTCAAGGAGAAAGCATCAGGCCCTAGGGCAGCACGCGGTGCTGCCCCTACCTCCAGGCAAAGCTGCATAACTCAAAGGGAAACCGGAGACCGGAAGATCGGGTGGGGCATCTGATCTGTCCTCGATTCAGTCATCAACGCAGTCATCGACTCAGCCCTCTTGAATGACCCAACAAAAAGGCCCGCGTCTCGCGACGCAGGCCTTTGGGACGAGCCGTCAGCTCGGATTACGAAGCGGTGAGCGCGGTGACTTCGGCGCGGACCTTCTCGGCCAGGGCGGTCGAGAGGTAACGCTCGCTCGGCGAGCAGGCGATCGTGACGATGCGCTTGCCGGCGAACTCCGGACGCTTGGCCAGCTGGAGGGCGGCCCAGATGTTGGCGCCCGAGGAGATGCCGACGGCGAGGCCTTCGCGGACTGAGACTTCCTGCGCGGTGGCGAAGGCGTCTTCGTTGGAGACTTGGATGACTTCGTCGATCAGGGAGACGTCGCAGTTCTTCGGGACGAAGCCGGCGCCGATGCCCTGGATCTTATGCGGGGCGGGCTGCACGGGGAGCTTGGACATCGTCTGGGTGATGACGGGCGAAGCGGAGGGCTCGACGGCGATGGCGCGGAACTTGGGGTTCTTGCCCTTGATCACGGAAGCGATGCCGGTGATGGTACCGCCCGTGCCGACGCCGGCGACGATGGCGTCGACCTTGCCTTCGGTGTCTTCCCAGATTTCGACGGCGGTGGTGCGGCGATGCACCTCCGGGTTGGCCGGATTGTCGAACTGCATCGGCATGAAGGCGTTCGCGCCGATCTCATCGCGGAGCTGGGTGGCACGCTCGATGGCGCCGCGCATACCCTTGGCGCCGGGGGTCAGGACGATTTCGGCGCCGAGGAGGCGGAGCAGGACGCGGCGCTCGATGGACATGGTCTCGGGCATCGTGAGGATACAGCGGTAACCGCGGGCGGCGGCGACGAAGGCGAGGGCGATACCGGTGTTGCCGGAGGTCGGCTCGACGATGGTGCCACCCGGCTTCAGGCGGCCGTCACGCTCAGCGGCGTCGACCATCGCGCGTCCGATGCGGTCCTTGACACTCGAGAGCGGATTGAAGAACTCGAGCTTCACGAGGACTTCCGCATGCAGACCCTCCGTGACCTTGTTCAGGCGGACGAGCGGGGTGTGACCGATGGTGTCGAGGACGCTGTTGT
>JBILXR010000087.1:0-7882 GCA_044378215.1 Opitutales bacterium | reverse complement strand
TCGGCGACCCTGCTGGGGGACACTTCGCCCGTCCCCCCGAGGTCGCTCTGCTGGCGGCGCCCGCCCGACCGGAAGATATGGGCGCCCGCTCTGGCGACGCCTCAGCCCGACCTCGCGATCCGCGAGGGCGACTGGAAACTGCTCTGCGAGTATGACGGCTCAAAGCCGCTCCTCTACGATCTGGCCAAGGACCGAGGCGAGACGAACGACCTCGCGGCCCGCGAACCGGCCGTCGTCGCGCGCCTCACGGCCGCAGTACTCGCCTGGCATCGCTCCCTGCCGGCCGACAAGGGTCCAGCGCTCGGCGCGGCATCCGGCAAGGCCGGTGCGAAGAAGAAAAAGAAGTGAGGGCCTACTTGGCGGACTTCGCTTGCTCGCGGGCCAGTTCGTCGAGGTGCGCGAAGTCAGGCGTAGGCATGTCCATCCGCTGTGCCAGCCAGGCATAGGCGGCCTTCAAGGAAGGCCACGTCGGCTGGTGGCCGGAATGGTGGTCGAACATCTCGATGCCGCCTGCCCGGCCCGTGAGTTCCCGTGTCTTGCGGGCCGCGTCCAACAAAGGGCCGCACGTGGCTTCGCTGTCGTATTGTCCGGCGATCAGGAAGAACGGCGGAGCATAGAAGGCGAGCAGCTGTTCCTGCGAAAGCCCGTCCGCACGCATGGCCTTCAGCTTGTCGCCGAAATACCAAGCGTCGCCCCAATTGGAGGAATCCCACGCCAGGCCAAAGTCGCTCGCGACGATCGCCTTGAAGCGCGGATCCAGGCAGCCGGCGTAGAAGGCCATCTTGCCGCCGAGCGAATGCCCCATCACCGCGAGGCGGGCCGGATCGACCTGCGCGTCCGTCGCGAGCAGATCGGCCGCCAGGAGCGTGTCGTGAGTGAGCTTACCCATACCCGTCCATCCGGGTTCCTGCCGGGCGAGCTTGGCCGCGGCGTCACGCCAGACACCCATCCCGCCCTTGCTCGCCTTCTGCTCTTCAGGCGTCAGCAGATTGAACGGGTAAGCTTCGACCGCGGCGACGACATAACCCTGCCGCACAAGGTGCAGACCAAAGAAAGCCGTATTCCGCTCCGGCCCGAGCCGTTGCTTCGTCTGCAAGTCGTAACCGCACATCCGATCGGGGTCGTAGAACGGCACCACCACCCCGGCAGTGCGTCCGGCCAGCCTTTTAGGCTTCAAGAGCAGGATCCGCTGCCAGGTCAGCTTGCCCGTACGCTGACGGAACAGATGGGCTTTGAAATCGGGTGTCTCAAACGACTCGACGAGTTCGGAGGGCGGAACTCCGGCAAAATAGGTCGAAGCCGGCGAACCAAGGGCCTCCGCCCACCGGACCTTCAGGGGCCGCACTTGCTCGGCCGCGGACAGTCCCGCGGCGATAAGAGAGAAAATGAGGGCTGCCCGGAGCACGACTCCGTTACCCTGGCTCAAATTCAAGCGGTCGCAACCGCCAACCCGGACCTGCTAATGGCTCGCAACTCCGGGTGGTCTTTGTTGTCTTAATATTCAACGAGTGCCCCCGCTCGGACCCAGCCCCATGCCACGCCTTTTCCTCGCCCTCTTCCTCGCCGCCGCCTGTACCCCGGCCGACGCCGTCGACTTCAACCGTGAGGTCCGTCCGATCCTCGCCCAGCACTGCTTCGCCTGCCACGGCATGGACGAACATTCGCGTAAAGGTAAGCTCCGCCTCGACCTTCCGGAATCCGCGCACGGCCAAGGGAAATCCGGCGAGACCGCGATCGTCGCCGGCCAGCCCGACAAGAGCGAGGTCATTCACCGCATCTTCTCCGACGACCCGGATGACGTGATGCCGCCGCCCGAGACCAAGAAGCCGATCTCCGCGAAGGACAAGGCCGTCCTGCGCGCATGGATCGCCGAAGGCGGCGTCTACCAGCCGCACTGGGCCTTCTCGGCCCCCAAGCAGGCGCCGCTGCCCAAGAGCGGCCTCCACCCCATCGACGCGTTCGTCCAAGCCCGCCTCGAACAAGCCGGGCTCAAGCCCTCGCCTGAAGCCGACCGCTACGCCCTCGTGCGCCGCGTGACGCTCGACCTCACCGGCGTGCCGCCCACGCCCGAAGAGGCCGACGCCTTCTTCCAAGACAAATCTCCCTACGCTTACGAAAAACTCGTCGACCGCCTGCTCGCCTCGCCACGCTACGGCGAACGCTGGGCCCGCCGTTGGCTCGACCTCGCCCGTTACGCCGACACCAACGGCTTCGAGAAGGACCGTCCGCGCACGATCTGGCCCTACCGCGACTGGGTCGTGAAGGCCCTCAACGCCGACCTGCCCTACGACCAGTTCAGCATCAAGCAGCTGGCCGGAGACCTGCTGCCCGGCGCCACGCCCGAGGACCTCGTCGCCACGGGCTTCCACCGCAACACGATGATCAACGAGGAAGGCGGCATCGATCCGAACGAGTACCGCTACTACTCCATGGTGGACCGCGTCGGCGCCACGGGCGCCGCCTGGATGGGCCTCACGCTCAATTGCGCGCAGTGCCATACGCACAAATACGATCCCGTGCTCCACACCGACTATTTCTCGGTGATGGCGCTGCTCAACAACGCCGACGAGCCGACCTACCACATCCCACCCCTCGACCTGGAGGCCAAGCAGACTGATCACGCCAAGCGCATCCGCGCCGCCGAAGAAGCCCTTGAAGGCAAGTTCCCAGGCGGGGCCGCCGCCCTCGAACAACGTTTCGGCGCCTGGCTCGACGCCGAGAGCCAGCGGGCGGCCAAGTGGGAGACGCTCCGACCCGCCAAACTCAAGACCACCTTGCCGACCCTCGACGTGCAGCCCGATGGTTTCATCCTCGGCGGGGGCGACATCACGAAGAGCGACGTCTACGACCTTACCTTCGATCGAGAAATCAAAGGTGCCGTCGCCATCCGCATCGAAGTCGCCCCTCACCCCCTTCTGCCTAACGACGGCCCGGGCCTCACGAATTACGAGGGTCCGGTGGGCGGCTTCTTCCTCAGCGAGTTCCAGGCCTGGCAGGGTGACCATCGCCTGGACTTCGGCGACGCCACCGCGACCAACGACGAGGAAGAGGACCGCATCAGCGACGCCGCGGCGGCGCCGAAGGCGGCCAAAGCCAAGGCCGCGAAGGCCAAAGCGAATCGCAAGAAGAATAACGCCTCCGCCGCGCTCGACGGCGAGATGTCCAGCGGTTGGCAGGTCCTCGGCGGCCTCGGCCAGAACCATGCCGCGGTCTTCCGCTTAGCCCAGCCGACCGACCTCGCCGCCGGCTGGGCTCTCAAGATGCTGTTCGAAAAGCACTACGCCTGCCCCGTCGGCCACTTCCGCGTCTCCGTGACCACAGATCCTCAGGCCACCGCCACCGGGCACCCTGCGGAGATCGAGGCGATGCTCGCCGGCTCGGCACCGCAAGATCAGCCGAAGCTACGTCAACGCTTCCTCGAGACCGCTCCCGAAATCGCCGCCCACGCCAAGGCCCTCGTCAACCTCCGCAAGCAGGTGCCGCGCGGCCAGCCGACGCTCGTGATGCGCGAACGTCCCGCCGCCCATCCGCGGCCGACCTTCCGCCATCATCGCGGCGAATACCTCAGCCCGAAGGAGGAAGTCCCGCCCGCCGTGCCGGCCTTCCTCCCTGCCCTGCCCAAGGACGCCCCGGCCAACCGCCTCACCTTCGCTCGCTGGCTCTTCGCGCCGGAGAACCCCCTCACGGCGCGCGTGGCCGTGAACCGCCAATGGCAGGGCTTCTTCGGACGCGGCTTCGTGGCCACGCTCGAGGACTTCGGCTACCAGAGCGAAGCCCCGACCCATCCCGAGCTGCTCGACTGGCTCGCGGTCGAATACATGAAGACCGGCTGGTCGACGAAGAAGCTGCATCGCCTGATCGTCACCAGCGGGACCTACCGGCAGTCGTCCCGCGTCACGCCGGAGCTCGCAGCGAAGGACCGCGAGAACCTCCTGCTCGCCCGCGGCAGCCGCTTCCGACTGGACGCCGAAGTCATCCGTGACGGCGCGCTCCAGGCGGCCGGCCTGCTCTCCGCCAAGATGGGCGGCCCCGGGGTCTTCCCTCCCCAGCCCGCCAGCGTGACCAGCGAAGGCACCTACGGACGTATCGAGTGGAAGCCCAGCGAAGGGGAGGACCGCTACCGTCGCTCGCTCTACACCTTCATCAAGCGCACCGCCCCGTTCGCGATGGCGACGACCTTCGACGCCCCGACCGGCGAATCCTGCGTCGCCCGGCGCGACGTCTCCAACAGCCCCCTCCAGGCCCTGACCATGCTCAACGACGAGATGTTCATGGAAGCCGCCCGCGCCCTCGGCGCCAAGGCGATGACCGCGGCCCAGGACGACGACGGCCGCGTGACGTTCATCCTCCGCCGCTGCGTCACCCGTCCGCCCGCGCCTGATGAGATGAAGACCATGCAGGCCTTCGTCGACGCCCAGCGCGCCCGCAAGGTCGGCGACAAGGACGTCTGGACGGCCCTCGCCCGCGCCGTGCTCAATCTCGACGAGAGCATCGTGCATCCGTAACACATAGATGACGGATGACAGATCGCAGATGACAGATATATAATCACTAAGCCGAACACCCCGCCCTCATACTTCTGCAGCCATCTGTCATCTGTCATCCTCCATCTGCCATCTTCCCCATGTCCCGCCCCAACGTCACCCGCCGGCACTTCTTCCAGGAGTGCGCCCTCGGCGTCGGCAAGATCGCCCTCGCCTCCCTGATGGCCGACGGCGCCATGGGCCGCCTCGCCGCCGCCGGCTCCGGCCAGGTCTCCGGCCTGCCCCACCATCCGCCCAAGGCCAAGGCCGTCATCCACCTCTTCATGGCCGGTGCGCCGTCGCAGCTCGAGCTGTTCGATTACAAGCCCGAGCTCGCCAAGCTCGAAGGCAAGCCCCTGCCGCCCTCGATCATCAACGGACAACGCTACGCCTTCATCCGTCCCGACGCCGCCGTGCTCGGCCCCCGCTATAAGTTCGCACGCCACGGCCAGTCCGGCGCCGAGCTCTCGGAGATGATCCCGCACATCGCCTCCATCGCCGACGACATCGCCATCGTGAAGTCCTGCCGCACCACGCAGTTCAACCACGCCCCGGCTCAGATCTACATGAACACGGGATTCTCCCAGCCCGGCCGCCCCAGCATGGGCTCCTGGATCACCTACGGCCTCGGCTCCGAGGCCAAGGACCTTCCCTCTTTCGTCGTGATGAGCACCGGCGCAGGCATCAGCGGCGGCGCGGCCTGCTGGAGCAGCGGTTTCCTGCCGAGCAGCTACACGGGCACGCGCTTCCGCAACGCCGGCGACGCCATTCTCAACACCAGCACGCCCGCGGGCATCGATCCGGGCACGCAGAAGGACACCATCGCGCTGATCAACGCGATGAACGACCGCCGCCTGCGCCTCGACGGCGACAGCGAGATCGCCACGCGCATCGCCAACTACGAGATGGCCTACCGGCTGCAGACCTCGGCGCCCGACCTGATGGATCTTTCCTCCGAGAGCAAGGAAACGCTCGAGCTCTACGGCTGCGACCCGAAGGTGCCCTCGTTCGCCCGCGCCTGCCTGCTCGCCCGCCGCATGGTCGAACGTGGCGTGCGCTTCATCAACATCTACAACGAAGGCTGGGACGCGCACAGCGACGTCGCCGGCAACGTGAAGAACAACTGCGCCAAGACCGACAAGGCCTCCGCGGCGCTCGTCAAAGACCTCAAGCGACGCGGCCTGCTCGACAGCACGCTCGTCGTCTGGGGCGGCGAATTCGGCCGCACGCCGATGGTCGAGGCCAGCGTCTCGCTCGGCCGCAGCCAAGGTCGCGACCACCACCCGCAGGCTTTCTCGATGTGGATGGCCGGCGGCGGCATCAAGGGCGGCCAGACGATCGGCGAGACCGACGAGATGGGCTTTAATATCGTCAAGGACGAGGTCCGCGTACCCGACCTGCAGGCCACCATCCTCCACTGCCTGGGCGTCGACCACGAACGCCTCACCTTCCGCAACGCCGGCCTGGACTTCCGCCTCACCGGCGTCGAGCCCTGCCATGTCGTGAAGAAGTTGTTGGCGTAATGCGCGGCTCCGGCAATCCGCCTGAGGGCTTGAATAAGGGGTCAGGCCGTTACTCGTGCAGGCTGATACTAATGACGCCTATTTTGGGCGAATTTAGTATCAGTGGAGTGAAGTAACGGCCTGACCCCTTCTGCTCTCGGGTCTATTCTCGCAACCTAGGGAGGTTTCCGTTGTTAGATGGGTATGCGCTCCCCTCGCTTCCTGCCCATCCTGCTCGCCGTCCTGGCCGGCTGCACCTCCCTCTTCGCCGCTGGCTTCCGTCTGGCCGCGCCGATTGCTGACCACATGGTCCTCCAGCGCGAGAAGCCTGTGGCTGTCTGGGGCTGGGCCGATGCCGGCGAGTCCGTGACGGTGACCTTCGCCGGCCAGTCCAAGTCCGCCACCGCGGACGCCGATGGCAAGTGGATGCTGAAACTCGACGCCCTCAAGGCCTCCGACGAACCGCGCACGCTGACCGTCACCGGCAAGGACGGCCATAAGCTCGAGGTGCAGGACGTCCTCGTCGGCGAAGTCTGGCTCGGCTCCGGCCAGTCCAACATGGCGATGACCGTCGCCGGCTGCTACCGCTTCGACGAAGAGAAAGCCTCGGCGAAATTTCCGCTCATCCGCCACTACCGGGAAAACTCGACCCACGCGATGAAACCGCAGGCGGAGGGCAAAGGCACGTGGCAGGAATGCACGCCCGACAACGTCGGCGGCTTCTCGGCCGTCCTCTATTTCTTCGGCCGCGAGATCCACCGCGAAACCGGCGTCCCGGTCGGGCTGGTGAACACCTCCGTCGGCGGCACGCCGATCGAGTCCTGGGTGGCCGCCGCGACGCAGTCCTCCGACCCCGAGACCAAGGCCAACTTCGACGCGAAGATGAAGGACTACCTCGCCTTCGATGAGGCCAAGGCGCCCGAACTCCACCAGAAGCAGATGGCGATCTGGAAGGCCGCCGTCGCCAAGGCCAAGGCCGAGGGCAAGACCTTCGTCACGCCCGCCCCCAAGGATCCGCTGGCGATGCGCCGCTTCAAAGGCGGCCCCGCCGGCCTCTATAACGGCAAGGTGGCCAACCTCGCGCCCTACGCGCTCCGCGGCATGCTCTGGTATCAGGGCGAAGGCAACGCAGGCAATCCCGGGCTCTACGAGAAACAGCTCAGCCAGCTCGTGACGAGCTGGCGCGCGCTCTGGCAGGACGAAGTGCCGTTCGCCTGGGTGCAGCTGCCCAACTACCGCGACTCCGACTCCGAAAGCTGGCCGCGCGTGCGCGAATCGATGATGAAGGTGCTCGCGCTGCCGAAGACAGGCATGGCCATCACCCTCGACATCGGCGACCCCAAGGACATCCATCCGAGGAACAAGCAGGACGTCGGCCTGCGCCTCTCCTACTGGGCGCTGGCTTCCGTCTACGGCCGCAAGGTCCCCGCGATCAGCGGCCCCCTGCCCGCCGGCGACAAGGTCGAAGGTTCTTCTGTCCGCGTTTCGCTCAAGCACGCCGATGGACTCAAGACCCGCGACGGCGGAGCGGTGCGCGGTTTCCGGGTCGCCGGGACCGACAAGGTCTGGAAGCCGGCTACGGCCCGCATCGAAGGAACGGATGTCGTCGTCAGCAGCCCGGAGGTGTCCGCTCCCGTAGCCGTGCGTTACGCATGGGCCGAGAATCCAGACTGCAACCTCGTCAATGGCGCCGGCCTGCCGGCCACCAGTTTCCGCACCGACGACTGGGCCGTCCCCGCGGCTGCCGCCGTCAAGGTTCGGAAGTAAGCCTTCGCCCGCGGGGCGACCAAAGGGAAACGGGGGGTTCGCCTTGCAACCCCCACTCATTTGACCTGTCTTAAAAGCCAGCATGAAGAC
>JBILXR010000086.1:0-7972 GCA_044378215.1 Opitutales bacterium | reverse complement strand
GTTTGCCGTTGCAGGACGGGCAGGGCAGCGCGACGTCCGAGACGAACTGCATCTCGACCGTCTCCCAGCCCGCGCCGCCGCAGCGTTCGCAGCGGCCTTCGCCGGCGTTGAAGGAGAAGTGCGAGGGAGTGAGGCCGGCGGCCTTCGCTTCCGGGGAATTGCCGAGCAACGTGCGGATCGCGTCCCAGGCGCCGACGTAGAGCGCCGGGTTGGAGCGCGGCGTGCGGGTCGCGGGGGATTGGTCGACGAGGGCGATCTCCGCCGGCTCCTTGTCGAACTTCACCCATTTCAGTTCCGTCGCTTCGTCGCCTGACTCCGGGTCGCGGCGGCCGATGACCTGGTGGAGCAGCGTGGACTTGCCTGAGCCCGAGACGCCGCAGAGCCCGACGAGGCGGCCGAGCGGGAGCGAGCAGCTGAAGTCACGGAGATTATTGACCGTCGCGCCGCTCACGCGGAGGCGAGGCGTCGTGTCGTCGATCGGGCGCGGGGCGCGCGTCTCGGGCGTGCGGCGGCCGGAGAGCCAGTTGCCCGTCGCGGATTCCTTGACCTTGAGGATGCCTTGCGGGGCGCCCTGGTAAAGCAGATGCCCGCCTTCGGCGCCGGGGCGCGGGCCGATCTCGATCAGCCAGTCCGCCGCGCGCATCACGGACTCGTCGTGCTCGACCACCACCACCGTGTTGCCCTGTTCGACCAGGCTGCGGAGGATGCCCACCATGCGGGCCAGGTCGCGGGCGTGCATGCCGACGCTCGGTTCGTCGAGGACGAAGACCGTGTCCGCGAGGCAAGCGCCGAGGCAGGAGGTCAGGTTGACGCGCTGGACTTCGCCGCCGGAAAGCGTGCGGGACAAGCGATCGAGCGCGAGGTAGCCGAGGCCGACCGCTTCGAGGTAGCCGAGGCGTGCGAGGATGGCCTCGAGCGCGTGGTCGGCGGGATGGCGGGAGTCCTTCGGCGCCAGCGGCGCAAGCAGCGCGCGCAGGTCCGAGACCGGCGACGCGTAGAGTTCGGGGAGCGTCTTGCCTTGCCAGCGCCAGAAGAGCGATTCCTCGCGGAAGCGGCGGCCGTGGCACTGCGGGCAGGACTCGTAGGCGCGCCAGCGGGAGAGGAACACCCGCACGTGCATCTTATAGGTCGTCCCTTCGAGCCAGCGGAAGAAGCCGCGGACGCCGTACCACATCGAATCATAGGAACCTTGCACATAGCCCGGTTCGCCGTGCTCGACGAATCTGCGGTGCGCCGCCGAAAGCTTCTTCCACGGCACGTCCATCGGGATGCCCGCCTTGCGGCAGGCGCGCGTGAGGTCCTTCTGCGATTCGCCGTAGACCGTCCCTTGGAACGGCGCGATCGCCCCTTCCGCCAGCGTCAGCGCGGGGTTCGGGATGATCTTATGCCAGTCGAGGCCGATGACGCGGCCGAAGCCACGGCACTCCGGGCACGCGCCGACGGGCGAGTTGAAGGAGAAGAGCGCGGGCGAAGCCGGCCGGAACTTACGTCCGTCGACCGGTGATTCGAGGGCCTCGCTGTAGCGGGACAGCTCGTGGCCTTGGTCGTCGAGCAGGCGGAGGCGGGCGCCGCCGAGGCGGAAGGCCGCGAGGGCCGCCTCATGGAAGCGCGAGGCCTGGTCGGGGGCGACCGTCACGCGGTCCTGGATCACCAGCAGCTCCGTCGCGTCGGCGGGGATCTCGTCCTCCGTCAGCCGGATACGTCGGCCGGCGGCGAAGGCGCGGCTGAAGCCCGCCTTGGCGAATTCTTCCGCGATGGTCGCCCAGCCCAGCGATTCCGGTTTGGCGACCGCGAACGCGAGCGAGAGCGACTGGCCCCGGAAGCGCGCGAGCGAATCCTGCCAGGCCGCGTCGGGCCCGCGCGGGACGATCACCTGGCCGCTGGCCGGGTCGACGAGTTCGGCGCGATGGGCGAACCAGACTTTGAACCAGTCGCAGAGTTCGGTCATCGTGCCGACCGTCGAGCGCGACGTGCGGACCGCGTTGCCTTGCTTGATCGCGACGGACGGGCGGACGTTCTCCGCGGAGTCGAGCGCCGGCGAGGGCAGCAGCTCGAGGAACTGACGGACGTACGGGCTGAACGTCTCGACGTAGCGGCGTTGCCCTTCGGCGTGCAGCGTGTCGAAGACCAGGGAGGATTTGCCCGCGCCGCTGAGGCCCGTCACCACGACCAGCTTGCCGACCGGGATGTCGACATCGAAGCCCTTCAGGTTGTTCTGGCGGACGCCGCGGAGGCGGATCGCGTCTGGTCGGGGGGCGGGCATCGGACCCTCCATCGGACACGAATCGCCCCGCTTGGCAAACCCGCTAGCGCACTCGGCAGCGAATCACGCCCTGCGGGGTGGCGACCGCCTTAACTTTAATATCATGCGGCTCGTCCGGCAGCCGCGGGATCACCTGGAAGGCGTGCGCGTGGCCCAGGAGGAAGGTCTTGCGCGGCGGCTTGGCCAGCAGCCGGTCATAGAAACCGCCGCCGAAGCCGAGGCGACGCCCGGCCCCGTCGAAGCCCAGGCCCGGGACGAGGATCAGGCCGGCGTCGGCCAGCGTCGCGACCGGGGCGGCGGGTTTCGGTTCACGGATGCCGAGCCGGGAGGGCTGGAGCGCGCCGAGGTCGGTGACCTCATGGAGGACGAGCGTCGTCTTGTTCGTCACGCGAGGCAGCAGGAGCCGCTTCCCTTCGAGGAGGGCGAGCGCGAGGAGGGCGTCGGTCGGCAGTTCGCCGCCGAAGGACGCGTAGAGGCAGACCGTCTTCGCCTGCTTCCACTCCGGAAGCTGCGTGATCAGGCGGGCGGCCGCGTCGCCCGCGACCTGCAGTTCGCGCGGCGTCAGCGCGGTGCGGCGGGCCTTCATTTCCGCGCGCAGGGTCTGCTTGGCGGCGCGGGCGTCCATGGGCTCAGAAAAGCCGGTTGAGCGTCAGAGTCAACAGGACGACCGGCAGGTAAAGGATCGAGGCGATGAAGAGCGGCTTCGCGACCGCGGCCCGGCGCTGCGGGAGGGCGAACTCGAGCGTCAGCTTGAAGAACCACGCGCCGGCCAGGAAGGAGACCCACACGTAGGGGCTGGTCCAGCTCGGGAAGAAATTCATGGCGATCGCGCCGGCCACGACGATCATCGGCAGGATGAAGGCCAGCGCCCAGATCGACGCCGAGCGACCGGAAGGATCGTCGACCGTGGCCACCTTGAAGCCGCCGCGGGCGTAGTCTTCGCGGCACATCACCGCGAGGGCCATGAAGTGGGGCACCTGCCAGAAGAACAGCAGGGCGAACAGCAGCCAGCCCATGCGGTCGATATCGCCGAGCTTGGCCGCCGTGCCGATGATCGGCGGGATCGCGCCCGGTAGCGAGCCGACGAGCGTGCACCAGGAGGTCAGCGTCTTGAGCGGCGTGTAAAGGAACAGGTATGAGAAAGCGGTCGCGGCAGTGAGCGCTCCGGCCAGCGGGTTGGCGCCGAGCCACACGAGCCCTACGCCGGCGACCAGCAGCATCATCCCGAAGAGCAGGGCCGCGCCGGGGCGGATGATCCCCGCGGGGATCGGACGGTTACGCGTGCGCTCCATCTTCGCGTCCGCGCCGCTCTCCCACCACATGTTGACCGCGCCGCAGCCGCCGGCCGCGAGGGCCGTGCCGAGGGCGAGGGAGACGAGCACCCTGGCGTCGGTCGGCTGCGCGGGCGCGCTGCAGAAATAGCCGGCGAGCGAGGTCAGGACGGAGAGGAACGACAACCGGGGCTTGGTCAGCTCCCAGTAGGCGGCAGGCACGGATCCGGCGCGTTCGCTCATCGGTCTTGTCGTGGCGGGTTTACGCGCAGGGTTAAAGGCAAATCCGTCGCACCGGCTCAGGCGGCGTCGGTCCGGGCGCGGCGATGCGCGAGGGCGAGCGCGGCGCAGAGCGAGGAGAACAGCGCGGCGCCCACGACGAGATGGACGGTGCGGACGTGAGGGTTGTCGAAGAGGCGGAGGCTCAGGACGCCGAGGAGCACCTGCAGGCCCAGCAGGCCGAGGAGGGAGGCCCAGCGAAGGAACGGATAGCCGTGGCGGGCCAGCCGGTAGGCGAAGAAGAGCACGGCTGAGGCCGCCAGCAGGGCGCCGCCGCGGTGGGCGAGGTTGACCCACCAGAGCACGCCCTCGCCGACCGAGGGGATGAAGAGCCCTTGGTCGGGGGAAGTGACCCAGGCGGTGAAGCGACCTTGGCGCATGACCGCTCCGCCGACGATGACCGCGAGCGTCAGGCCCGCCGCCCAGCGGCCGGCGCGGAAGGGCGCGGGGTCTTCGCCGCGGCTCGCGCGGTGCCAAGCGGCGCTGTGCGCGAGGGCGATGAAGGCGAGGAGCGCGAGCGTGAGCTGGGCGTTGACGGCGTGACCGACGGCGAAGGCCGCGGCCTTGAAGTTGCCGTCGCCGCCGATGTTCAGCTGGTCGAGGAGCACGCGCAGGCCGCCGAGCATGCCTTGCAGCACGACGAGGCCGACGAGCGCGTAGGCCGCGCGGCGGACGACGGTCCGCGGCTCGCGCAGGCGGTGCGCGACGGCGATGACCACGCAGAGCAGGCCCAGGCCCGTGGCCGCGAGGCGATGCGAATGTTCGGCGAACTTGTCGATCTCCGTGAGCCAGCCCGGCGGGTTGACGGAGCCGTTGGAGAGCGGCCAGTCTAGGAAGGCCATACCGGCCTGGATGCTGGTCGTGAAGCCGCCGGCCTGGAGCACGAGCACCGACCACGCCAGCGTGAGCAGGCACAGCCCGAACAGACGTCGGTCGGGCGCGGCGGATTCCGGCTGGGTCATGCTCCCATCACAAGGGACAACGCGGACGGCGCAAATCCCAAGCACGCATATCCCGCTTCTTAAGCCCCGCCGATGGGGCTCATCAGGAACCCGCGGTGAGCCGGCCGAACGCGCGGATCTTGCCGACCAGGTTCGTCAGGCCGTTACGGCGGTTCGGGGAGAGGTGCTGGGTGATGCCCACGGCCGACAGGAAATCGGCGTCGGTCGCCGCGACTTCGGCCGGTGAGGCGCCGTCGTAGAATTCACAGACCAGGCTCGCGACGCCCTTCGTGATGAGCGAATCGGCGTCGCAGCGGAAATGGCAGACGCCGTCGTCGAGCGAAGGGATCAGCCAGAGGTTGGACGTGCAGCCTTCGATGAGGAAGGCCTCGAGCTTCAGCTCGGCCGGGAGCGCCGGCGCGGATTTCGCGCGGTCGATCACGTACTGGAACCGCTCGTGGTGGTCGGAGAAAGGTTCGAGCTCGGCGATGAGCTCCGAGCGGCGGCGCGCGAGGTCCATCGGCGGATCAGAAACCGGCGAGGGCTTCGGGGTCGAGGTTGCTGCGTACGAGCGCGTCGCAGGCGGCCTGAAGTCTGCGCAGGCGTTCCGGCGGCAGCTTTGATTCGGTGCGCAACCACGAGCCGGCTTCCTGCCAGATGAGCGGGGAAGGGCGTCGCAGCGTCAGCAAGGTCTCCAGTTCGTCGGCGACGGAACGGCGCGTGCCGTAGGCTTCGGTCTGTCCGGCGAGGATGCGGGCGGAGATGTAATCCGCGCGCAGCTGCGAGTGTCGCGGATGTTTCGCGGCGCCGGCCTCGAGGACGCGGACGGCGGGTTCGCCGGCGCGGATCGCGCGCAGGTGGCGGCCGACGGAGCGATAGGCCTCGGGTCCGAGATCCTTGGCCTTGAGGAATTCCTCGAGGTAGCGATCGCCCGTGTCGCGGTCGATCTTGGCGGACTTCGGGTCGTTCTTCTGGCGCGCGTGATGGGCGATGCCGAGCAAGGCCATGACGAGCGGCTCCTTCGCTTTGAAATAGGTGCGGTCGGCGGCGACGATCTGTTGATACTGGGCGATCGCCTGGCTCGGGTCGGGTCCCCGGACCAGCGCTTCGAGGTGGAGCACCGCGAAGGTCACGCGTTCGAAGCCCTGCTGGCCGGCGGCGATGGCGATCGCGCCGGTGAGTTCGGAGTAGCCTTTCTCGGCGGCGAAGTTGGCGAGCGCGAGCATCGCGGCCGAGTTGGCGGCGTAGCGGGTGAAGATCAGTTTGAGTTGCTTGTCGAAGTCCTCCTTCAGGCCGATCCGGTCGAGCAGGTGCAGTTTCTGGATCTGGGGGAAGAACGCGGCTTCATCGAGATCGATGCGCTCCTGGTTGACCGCCAAGGCGATGCGGCTTTCACCCAGCAGGATATGGTAACGGGTGAGCTGCGAGAGCACCGCTTCCCGGGCCGCTCCGCTGAAGACCGACGTCTTGGACTCCAGCAGGCTGATCGCTTCGCGGGTCTTGCCGCCCTCGAAGAGCGCGCGGGCCTTCAGGAGCAGGCCGCTGGGGAGTTTGTCCAGACCGCTCGAATTGATGAGGTTGACCGCATCCGGGTATTTGCCGGTCCAGTAAAGGGAGGTCGCGGCCGAGAGGGAGAGGACCTCCCGCACGTTGCCCGAGATATTCTTGGTGTTATTGAGTAGTTTAAGGCTGGCCTCGATGACTTCCTGGTCGCGTTCCCGGGCCTGGAGGAGCTGAAAATAGCGCTCTAGGTAGTCCTTGGTCAGAGGGTCCTCGACCGGGAGGAAATCGAGCCCGTGCTGAAGGGTCTGGATCGCATCGTCCGTCCGTCCCGCGACAGAGTGTAAGAAATTGGCAAAGAACAACTTAGATTTAGCGCTCCCTGGGTTGCAGCGGACCGCCACCTGCGCCAGACGGAGGGCGTCGTCCATCTTACCCGCGGCCTGGGCGGCCATGCCTTCCTTCGTGAAGTATTCGGACAGCTGGTTGAGGTGCTCCTGGAGGATTTGGGCCGATTTTTCGGGCTGATCCTCCAATTTAGAGAGGGAAAGGCGGATAATCTGGAGGAGGGTCTTATCTTTGATCAGGTCCGCTTTCACATAGGTCTGGCGGGCGTAACTCAGGATAGCTTCCTTTTCCTTCAGGTGGGGAAGCCCGGCCAGGACGATGATTTCGGCGTCCTCGGCCTCTTCCTTGCTGACCGCGCCGAGGGGCGGGGGGGAGGGAGGGGTGACCGTCTGGGCCAGACCGGTCAGGCAGAAGGCTCCGAGGAGCAAGGAGGCGGTCAGGCGGGCGGGGGGCATGGGCGGGGTTTGAGTAATGGCAGGGGGCTCGAAATTGTCCCGCTAAAAAAATCCGGAGGGGGTGCCGCCGGGAGGGGAGTAAAGAAACCTTAAAATCCCCGCACTTTCCTCTTGCATGAGGAGCCTCGACCCCTATGCCCAAACCCTCTTTTCCCTATTTACCGAGGTCCATGCCTACCATCAACCAGCTCGTCCGTAAACCGCGTGTCCAACCCAAGGCCAAGTCGAAGTCGCCTGCCTTGAACAACTCGCCCTTCCGCCGCGGCGTCTGCGTGCAGGTCATGATCCGCACGCCGAAGAAGCCGAACTCGGCCCAGCGTAAGGTCGCCAAGGTGCGCCTGACCAACGGCCAGGAGGTCATCTCCTACATCCCCGACGAAGGCCATAAGCTCCAGGAGCACTCCGTCGTCCTCGTCCGCGGCGGCCGCGTGAAGGATCTCCCCGGCGTTCGCTACCACATCGTCCGCGGCCCGCTCGACTGCTCCGGCGTCGAGAAGCGTCGTCGCTCCCGTTCCAAGTACGGCGTCAAGCGCCCGAAGGAAAAGAAGGCCTAATCCGTTTCCGACCCTAACACCTCTCAGACCATGTCTCGTCGTCGCAAAGCAGCCAAGCGCGCCCATCTCCCGGACGCCCGTTACGGCTCCCCCCTCATCAGCCAGCTCATCAACGTCGTGATGAAGTCCGGCAAGAAGTCCATCGCCCAAGGCATCGTCTACGGCGCGATCGAGAAGGTCAGCGAGAAGCTGATGAAGGGCAACCCCGTCGAGCTGATGCTCGGCGCCCTCGAGAACTGCCGCCCGAAGCTCGAAGTGAAGAGCCGTCGCGTCGGTGGCGCCACTTACCAGGTCCCGGTCGAAGTCTCTCCTGAGCGCCAGAACAGCATCGCGCTGCGCTGGGTCGCCGCCGCCGCCGCCG
>JBILXR010000085.1:0-8154 GCA_044378215.1 Opitutales bacterium | reverse complement strand
CGACCGCAGCCGCGATAGCAACGCGCAGACGTTGCTCGACCAAGGCTTCGAGAAAGTAGCCCTGCCTGAGATACCGCTCTTCCTTCCTGAAATGGCCGCGAACTACTGCACGCTCTTCCAGAAAGACTGCGTCGCCGGCGAAACCATCCTCATCGGAAAATGGGCCGTGCCCCTGTTCTATCCATGAAACACGCCATACCGCTCCTCACGGCCTTACTATTCGCGCCGCTGGCTGGGCTTCTGGCAGACACCAAACCCTTGAGCACATGGGAGCCACTGGTTCGCAAGGAGACTTGGGCCGAGAAGTGGCCGGATAGCGCAGGTAAGCCCGAGACTCGCCAGGTGACGGCCGAAATCTGGACGCAAGCCATGCAGGCCTCGCTCGACGCCCAAGGCACGCTACACATCCCGGCGCGTGCGCAGCCCTATTACATTGACGGACCGCTCGTCTTGAAATCCGGCCACAGACTCAGCGCCGACCCGACCGCCGTGATCCGACTTAAGCCAGGCACCAACACCTGCATGGTGCGCAACGAACGCGTGGTCACCCTGAACGCCAAGCCGGTGCCCTCCGATCAGCCGATGGATACTGACATCACCATCGAGGGAGGCATCTGGACCACCTTGGCGAACAGCGTCGCCAACCACGGAAACACCCTCGGACTTTCCGCCAAGACCAACCCCGCTTTCGGGACCCATGGCGTCATCCTGCTGCAAAACGTCCGCCGCGTCTCGGTCAGGAACCTCACCGTGCGCCAGAGCCGGCCCTTCGGCGTGCATCTGGCGAACGCCCATGCCTTCACCGTCGAGAACATCACCCTGGAAGAACACCGCCGAGACGGCGTGCACGTGAATGGGCCGGCCAGCGATGGCCTCATTCGAGAGGTTCGCGGCGATCCGCACGATGATAACGTCGCCCTCAACGCCTGGGAGTGGAAGAACTACGCGCCCAGCTACGGGCCCATCGAGCGGATCGTGATCGAAGATATCATCGGAGCCACCGAGGGAGTATCTTCGACCCGGGCCATCCGGCTCCTGCCCGGCGTCAAACGCTTCCCGGACGGGTCGACGCTCGATTGCCCCATCTCCGACGTCACGCTGCGTCGCATCACGGACATCCGAGAATTCAAACTCTACGATCAGCCCAATCTCGAATTAGGTCGCGCCAACGACTTCAGCGCCGGCGTCGGAACCTTGAAGAACATCACTTTTGAAAAGCTCACCCTGCGGCAACCTGGCGTGATACAAGTCCACGCAAATGCCGACGGACTGACCATACGTGACGTCAGGCTGCTCTTCCCCGCTACCACGGGATACCATCTCGTCGAACTTGGCCCGCTCTCCCAGACCTACAAAGCCGGAAGGTCCGAAGATCCGGCGAAATGGGTAGAGATCTTCTCCCCTGACCTCGATTGCACCGCACGCAACGTGAACGTCTCCGGCGTCCGCGTCCAGGACTCCCCGACCGACCTGCCTTTCGAGAAAGTGGTGAAAGTCATCGAACTGAAGCCTAACCTCGATTACCCCAAGACCACGCCCAAAGGCGGCACGGGCAAGGGAATCCTCGTTCGCTAAGGGGATGGACCCTGCCAAGATCGAGCCACGCAAGGCGCTCAAGCCCCGAGCGCCAAGGCTCGGCTTGCCTTAAAGCGTCCAGTCAACGGTATCGGTGGGGTCGTCGCATGACTTTCCGTCGGCTCTACCTAGTCTATGCGCTCATCATGAGCGCCGTCATCGTCTCGATCGTCTTCAACAAAGGGGCGATGTTCCGGGAAATCCTTCGCGACGGCATCCCGACCACCGGCAAGGTCACCTCGTTGCAACGTGAGTTTCCCCGGGGCGATGCCCGCATACGCGTCCGGCCGAACAACGGGGTCAGGCCGTACCCTGCCGGAGGTCTGACTAGAATCGCCTCCTTTCACCGCATTTAGTTACACCTCAATCTAAGGCACGGCCTGACCCCATCATCTGTCACCGTCAAACTTCAAGGCCTCAACCCGAAGCAACGCTACGAGGTCGAAAACTTCGACGGCCGCAAAGAAGTCCGTACCGGCGCCGAACTCATGCAAGGCCACACCATCACGCTTCACGAGAAGCCCGGCTCCGCCGTCCTGCTGATCAAGGCGGTGAAGTGATTAGGTAATTGCCTTAGGTAGGGATGCGATGACATCGCATCCGGCTGTCTCCAGGTAGGGCTGACCAACCTTGGTCAGCCGGGGTTGAGCGAGGGCGCTCAACCCTACGTTGATACCCCGAGGTCGACCGATGAAACTAGGGTCTTTTCGTTTATACCTAGGAACAAAGCCCAAAGAAAATGTGACCAAGAACGACGAACCCTGAACATGCGCCCCACCCTCCCCCTCCTCGCCGTCCTGCTGCTCGCGCCGCTGGCCGCGATGCAGGCGGCCGATAGCCCGAAGCAAAAGCCCAACGTCCTCTTCATCGTTTCGGACGACCTCAAGCCGTTGCTCGGCTGTTACGGTGCGACGTGGATTCGGTCGCCGAACCTTGACCGACTGGCGGCCAAGGGAACGGTCTTCGCGGCGAACTACTGCCAGGTGGCGTTCTGCGCGCCGACCCGGTTCAGCCTGCTCACCGGTCTGAGACCGGACAGCACCGGCATGTATCTTAATCCGGACCAGTCGCACGACATGCTCCGCACCCGTCTACCGGGGGTCGTGACGTTGCCACAGCTCTTCAAAAACCACGGCTACATCACCCATCCGCTGCACAAGGTCTTTGACGGACGCGTGGTAGACCAGGGGCACGACGCGGCCTCCTGGACGGTGCCCTACGGCCCCTGGGAAATGGCTCCCGGCGGGAAGCCCGCGCCGGGAGGTTATCAGGATCCTGCGACGAAAGCCCGGCTTGCCGAAGCCCTGAAGCAAGGCAAGCCAGCCGCCGGCCCCGCGACCGAAGCCTGCGACGTACCGGACGACGCCTACCACGACGGCGGGGTGGCCCGCACGGCAGCGAGGCGTATCCGGGAGTTTTCCAAAAAGGATCAGCCCTTCTTCCTCGCGGTCGGCTTCGTGAAGCCGCATCTGCCCTTCATCGCGCCGAAAAAATACTGGGACCTCTACGACCGCGCCGCACTTCCGCTCGCACCGTTCCAGACCATGCCTGGCGGCAGTCCCCACGACCTCTCCTTCTACGGCAGCTCAGGCGAGCTGCGGGCTTACTCGGATCTGCCCAAGACGGGGCCGCTTCCCGAGAAGCAACAGCGTGAACTCATCCATGGCTATGCCGCCTGCGTGTCCTACATCGATGCGCAGGTCGGGATGCTCATGCAGACCCTGGCGGACTGCGGCGTGGCGGACGACACCATCATCTGCTTCTGGGGCGACCACGGCTGGCATCTCGGCGAGCACGGCCACTGGGGCAAGCTGACCAACTACGAGGACGCTGCCCGTGGGCCCCTGATCATTTCCGCACCTGGTCTCGCCGGTGGCCGAAGGGTGACCACCCTGACCGAGTTTCTCGATGTCTATCCGACTCTCTGCGAACTGGCCGCCTTGCCGGTTCCGGCCCACGCCCAAGGCAAGAGTCTGGTTCCCCTGATGCGCGGCGAAGACCTGATCCTCCACCAAGCCGCCCTCACCCAGATGAGCCAAGGAAGAGGGAAAAACGGGACGATGGGGTGGTCGATCCGCACGCCACGGTATCGCTACACCGAATGGCGCGCCGCGGATTTCAGCGCGGATAAGCCCGTCTTCGGCAATCAAGCAAAGGCCTTGGAACTCTACGACTACGAGTCCGATCCGCTGGAACGCGAAAACCTCGCCGAAAAAGCGGGCTACGCTGCCCTCGTGAAACAGCACCAAACCCTCTTCGATCAAATGCTGCCGCATGTGCCAGCCCGCAAATAACCATGAAACCCGTTTTCCGGCTCATCAGTCTCCTGGCGTTATCCCTGGCGGTCCCGGCCGACGCCATCGAACGCCCCGCGGTCCCTTTACGCGAAACCATTCCCGGCCTCCGCATCGAAACACAGGCCTATCCTGACCAAGCCGCCACCGAGTGGCAGTTCCGACTCCGCGCGCCCGCCGCGGGCGAGTCTCCGCTTTACGAAAACCTGAAGTCGGCCGACTTCGAGGTCGCCTTCCCTTCCGGTGCTCCGGTGACGCTGCACTGGAGCAAAGGCAGCCACTCCGATCCGGGCGACTTCGAGCCTAAGGCCGAAGCACTGACCCCTGGGAAGATATTCTCCCTGGAGTCCTTCGGCGGCCGCTCCTCGGACGGCGTGATGCCTTACTTCAACCTTTCAAGCGAGGGCGGCGGACTCATCGTGGCGATCGGCTGGACGGGCGACTGGAAGGCCACGTTCACCCTTCAAAGCGACGGCAAGGTAAGGGTCGTCGCCGGACTGAAACGCACGCGCTTCCGACTTGCACCCGGTGAAGAGGTGCGGCTGCCCTCGATCTTGACGATGGACTACCGCGGCGACCAGCTGACCGGCCAGAACCAGTTCCGGCGGCTGATGCTCAAGCAATTCACCCCGCAGAACCATCCCCCGATGACCCTCATGCCAGTGCAGGCAGGCGTGCATGGCATCTTCCCCTTCAACGGCACCACGGAGGAAAAGCTCGTGAAACTGGCCCATGACATCGCCGCGCTTAAATTGCCGCTTGATTGCTATCACCTCGACGGAGGCTGGAACGAAGGCGGCTTTCCGAAAGGCCAGGGCAATCCCCAGGCCGACCCAGTCCGCTACCCGAAGGGGCTCGCGCCGGTGGGGGCCGCCGTGCGCCAGACGGGGATGCGCTTCCTCGCCTGGTTCGAGCCGGAGCGTGCCATGCGCGGCACCTGGCTCCACCGCGAGCATCCCGAGTGGCTGCTAAAGCCGACGGGAACCCCCGACGGACTCCGCTATCAAGAACGGGATGGCTTCCACCTCCTGGATCTCGGCAATCCGCAGGCACGGAAGTGGGCCATCGACTCCATCTCCGAAGAGATCAGTCGCTCGGACCTGAGCTTCTACCGTCAGGATTTCAACCTCTACCCCGCCTACTTCTGGCATACCGACGAGAAAGCGGACGAGGTCGGCCTACGTGAGATCCGCCATATCAACGGGCTCTACACGTTCCTCGACGAACTCGCTCGGCGTCACCCCGGCCTGATCCTCGACAACTGCGCGGCCGGAGGGCGGCGTCTCGACTTCGAGATGATGCGGCGGTGCATCGTCCTCTGGCGCAGCGACAGCACCTGGGGCGCCAAGACGTTCCCCCAGAATGTCCAAGCCATGACCCACGGCCTTTCCTACTGGCTGCCCCTGCACGGACTGGGCGCCGCTGCCACCGACGATCTCGCGCTCCGGAGCGGGATGGGAGCCTGCGGGGGATTCTCGATCAACTATCGTGACCCGAAGGCCGTCCTCGCCCTGCGCAAGTACCTAGATCGTTATCTCAAGATCCGCCCGATCTTCACCGGAGACTACTACCCGCTGACCGCCCACAGCCTCGATAAGACGGCTTGGATCGCGTGGCAGTTCCATCGCAGCGACCTTGGCGAAAGCGTCGTGCAGGCCTTCCGCCGTCCGGAGGCCACGAGCGAGACGCTCACCGTCAAACTACGAGGCCTCATCCCGCAGCAACGTTACGAAGTCGAAGACTTCGACGGCGGCAAAGAAATCCGTACCGGCGCCGAACTCATGCAAGGCCACACCGTCAGGCTTAACGAGAAGCCCGGCTCCGCCGTCCTGCTGATCAAGGCGGTGAAGTGATCGGGGAGCTGCCTTAGGTAGGGTCGCCACTGCGTGGCGACCTAGCAGCAACTAGGGCAGCACGCGGCGCTGCCCCTACCTCGATACCCTATGTCGTGACGCGGTCCCGACCCTACCAGCCCCTATACTCTATACTCGATACTCTATACTCTGGCCATAGAACACCTTCAGCCTTCATCCCCCCATGCTCCGGTTCACCTCCGCCCTGCTCCTCACTTCCCTCAACCTCTCAGCCGCGGAGTCTGTCCAGGACCGCATCGCGGTGGTGACTAATACGCCGGGCCTGGTCGCCTTCTGGGACTTCACCCAGCGCGAGGCCCCGGGCAAGCGCTTCACGGCGCACGTGCCGGCCGGAGCGACCAATGACTACGCCCTCGACGCGGGCAATTACGTCAAAGACCTCTGGAACGCCGGCCCGGCGGCGAGCTACGATGACTTCCCGCTCCTCGGCTCGGGTCCGTTCGGTCAGTCGATTCGCCTCAAGGCCGAGACAAATCCGGACTTCCGTCCCCTGCTCTTCGTCCCGCGCGCCCGTCTCCATGACTCTCCGCTCGACATCAAGGGCGCCGGCAAGGCCGTCACGGTCGTCGTCTGGGCCATCCGCGAGAGCGGCAACCACGCCCTCGCCGGGATCTGGCACGAAGGCACCGACCTGAAGGAGAAGACCACCGAGTCCATCGCCAAGGTCGAACGCGGCCAGCGCCAATACGCGCTCTTCGCCGGCCTGAACAAGGAAGGCGCCGCCTGCGGCCACGTCTCCGAGAACGGCGCGAGCTCCTTCACGAACAAATACGCGCTGCACAAGTGCAACTCAGCGGCCCAGTCGCCGAAGGTGCCGCACGACTCCGCCCCGGAGGTCCTAGCCAAGTCCTGGCAGACCTTCGCGATGACCTTCGACAGCAAGACGCAACAGCTCACCGGCTGGCTCGACGGCCAGAGCGGCGACCGCTGGCTCGATAACCCGCAGAAGGACCGACTCGTCTCTTATGCCGCCAATGCCTGGTTGCAGGGCCGACTCGCCAAGATTCCCGGCCAGCAGGAAGGCGAAGACGCCAAATTCCCGGCCGACCAATATTACAATCCGCCCGAAGACAAGGCCTTGAGCGTGAAGGTGCTCAGCGAGAAGGATAACACCCGCGTCGAACTCCGCGAATACGCCTACACCAAGGTGAAGGTCACGCTCGTCGCCGGACAAGAGACCGCCCGCGAACTCGTCTCCCTCCGCCTCAACCCCTGGTGGTATCCGCACGGCATCTACCAGCCGAAGAACGACGGCACCGGCGGCCCCTTCACCATCGGACGCGTCATCCACAGCTCCCGCGGCGTCGGCTTCACCGGCTGGATCGGCGGCGTCGCCGTCTTCGACCGCGCCCTGACGGCCGAAGAATTGGCGAAGTTCCATGCCCTCGCAAGGTAGGGTCGGGACCTCGAGTCATGCGCTCCCTCGCCCTCCTTCTCCTCTCTTCCGCCCTCTCGGCCCAGACGATCACCATCGCGCCGGCGCCGGTCGACCGGGCCGCGCTGACGGTTGAGTTCAAAGCTCCGGAAGGTTCGACGAAGATCGCCCGGGCCACGAAGAAGGACGGCGAAACCCTTCCGGTCCAGGTCGACGAAGACGGCAAGGCCTGCCTGGTAGTCGGATTCCTCCGCGCTGGCGAATCCATGACGCTCAGCCTCGCAGCCAACAACGGCCAGGCCGCCGAGGTCGTGCGCACGCGCCCTGGCAACGACGGCCTGAGCCTCAGCGCCGAAGGCAAAGAGGTCCTGAACTTCCGCACGGATAAGGACAAGGTCCCGCGTACCGATATCCCCGCGACCATCCTTCGCGCCGGCTATCTTCATCCGGTCCGCTCCCCCTCCGGCGCCATCGTCACGGGCGACTACCCCTCTAACCACGCTCACCATCACGGTATCTGGACTCCTTACACCAAGGCGGTCTTCCAGGGTCGCACGACGGACTTCTGGAACATGCAGAATAAGAAAGGCGAGGAGCAGCTGCGCGCTTTCGGCCGTCTCTGGGCCGGAGAAGTCCACGGCGGATTCGACGCCGAGCTGCGCATGACCGACCTGAGCGGAACCGCACCGATTGACGCCTTGATCGACCGCTGGTCCGTCAAAGCCTACGCCATCAAGGGCTCCCTGAAGCCGATGCATGTCTTCGACCTGACGACCACCCAGTCCTGCGCGACCAACGATCCGCTCGAGCTGCCCCAGTATCATTACGGCAGCTTCGGCCTCCGCGGCCCAGAATCCTGGGACGGCAAGGAGGGCGCCCGCTTCCTGACCTCGGAAGGCATCACCGACCGCAAGAAGGGCGACAGCACCCGGGCCCGCTGGTGCTACCTCGGCGGCAAGACCGAAGCCGGCATCTCCGGCACCGCGGTCCTGGGCTTCCCCGACAACTTCCGCTTCCCGATGCCGCTCCGCCTGCA
>JBILXR010000084.1:0-8186 GCA_044378215.1 Opitutales bacterium | reverse complement strand
CGAGGCGGTCGAGCTCCCCGCGGTCGAAGACGCGCGCGAGCGGGTTGTACGGATTGCAGAGCAGGAGCACCTTGGCGTGCGGCTGCGCGCAGGCGGCCTCGAGCTTGGCCCAGTCGAACGTCCAGCGGCCGTCGGTGAAGACCATCTCGAGCTTGAGCGGGTTGCGCTCGGACAGGACCGGCGCGGTCATGAACGGCGGGTAGACTGGCGCGGTGGTGACGACCGACTCACCCGGCTTGCTGGCGCAGCGGATGGCGGCGTGGATGCCCGGCACGAGCGAGCACATGAACGTGATCCACTCGGGCTTGATCTCCCAGCCGTGGCGGCGACGCACGTGGTTGACAACGGCGGCGAAGACGGAATCGCGTTGCGCGGGGTAACCGAAGACGCCGTGGGCGGCGCGTTCGCGGATGACTTCGATCACCGCGGGCGGCGCCTTGAAATCCATGTCGGCGATCCAGCAAGGGATGATGTCCTTGTCGGCGTACTTGTGCCACTTGGTGCTGTCGGTCCCGGCGCGTTCCGGACAGCTGTCGAAATCGAAAGCCATAGTCTGAGGTGAACCTTGGATTGAAGCCGAGGACGGGCAAACGCAATCTGCCGACATGCCGTCCGTCCGTGCCATGCCCGCCACCCTCGTCGGGTGCCCGGTGCGCGTCGGCTCCCTCGACGGTTTCGCGGTCGCGGTGACCGCGGCGGGTGAACTGATCCTCCGGATGCCGACCCGATCGGCGGAGTTCCGCCGTCGGCTCAAGTCCTGGGGCTGCGCCATCGTCCCCGGCCGCCTCCCGAAAGTCCGCGCCATCCGCGCCCACGGCACCCGCTTCCAGCTCAAGGTCTGGCAGGCCTGCCAGCGGATCCGTCCGGGGGCGACCGCCACCTACGGCGAACTCGCCAAGGCAGTCGGCTGCCGTTCGGCCCAGGCCGTCGGCACCGCCTTGGGCGCCAACCCCCTCGCCGTCTTCATTCCCTGCCACCGGGTCGTCAGCGCGAACGGCGCCGGCGGCTTCGCCTGGGGGCTCGCCCGTAAGCGCCGCTGGCTGCGGGCCGAACGCGATGGGCTGGCTGACTGACCTCGACCGGGGGTTCTTCGACCTGGTCTTCCCCCGGGACTGCGCGGTCACGCAGGAGCCGATGGACGACGACGCCCGCCTGCACCTGTCGGCCGCCGGGGTCGCCCTGCTCCCGCGCATCGGCGACCCGCGCTGCCTGACCTGCGGACATCCCTTTGAAGGCATCCTCGAAGGAGACCGGGCCTGCCCGCACTGCCTCGACCTCCGGCCGGCGTTCGGCCGGGCGGTCTGCGCCTTCCGGGCCCGCGGGCCCGCCCGTCGGATTGTCCATCGCATCAAATACGAACGCTGCCCGTTCCTCGCCGACGACCTGGCTGCGGCGGCCGTGGAAGATGAAGTCTTCCGCCGTCATCTGGCCGGATCAGTCCTGGTCCCGGTCCCGCTGCACTCTGCCCGACGGCGGGATCGCGGGTATAACCAGGCCGAACGGATTGCCGGGCGCCTCGCCGCCCTCGTCGCCGGATGTCAGGCCGAGACGCTTCTCCGTAAACAACATGAGACCGTCTCACAGACCCGGCTCGGCCGGCAAGAGCGCCGGAAGAATGTCGCCGGGGCTTTCGTCCTCGCCGACGGCAAGTCCGTCGACCCCGCCGTCCGCTATGTCGTCATCGACGACGTCCTCACCACCGGCGCGACCCTTCATGCCTGCGCCCTCGCGTTGAAGAAAGCAGGAGCCGAGGGAGTAGATGCGGCGGCGCTGGCTCATGGATGAGCGAGAAAGAGGCTCGGAGGCCCAGAGGCTCAGTTGACCAGAGCCCGAAACACTCAAGGGGAGACCGGAAACCGGAATGTTAGCTGCGGTTGTCTTAGGTAGGGTTGAGCGCCCTCGCTCAACCGCGGCTGACCAAGGGTGGTCAGCCCTACCCGTGACAGAAACATTTCCAGGTGACGGGTGACGGGCACGGGTATCAGGGATTCAGTTTTCGGCTTTTCGGCCATCAGCCGCGGGCGCCTGGAGCCGGCATCCGAAGGCCGAATAGCCGACCCCCGAAAGGCCGATGCCCCGGGGCTGTCACCCGTCACCCGAAATTTTCCCACCCCAGCCAATCATCCGGTCTCCGGTTTCCCTCTGAGCGCTGTATCTCCTCTGTTCAACTGAGCCTCTGGGCCTCCGAGCCTCTAGTTCTTCAACACTGCATCCAATTCCGCTTCGCGGAACCCCATCTTCGCGATGACAAACTCCCTCATATCCGGCGCCAGTGGCGCCGTGAAAGTCCGGGTGATGCGCGGCGGGAAACGAAACTCGAGCTTCGCGGCGTGCAAAGCCTGGCGGCCCATTTCAAGCGCGGCGCCGAGGCGCTTGGTCCAGCCGTGCGCGACGAATTCCATGTAGAGCGAATCGTCGCCGCCGTAGAGCTTGTCGCCGATCACCGGCAGCCCGAGCCAGAAGGCGTGGGCGCGGATCTGGTGCTTGCGGCCGGTGTGCGGCTGCACGCGCGCGAGGGTGTAGCCATTGCGGACGAGCACCGGCTCGAAGAACGTCGCCGCGGGCAGCGTGCCGGGGCCTGCGCGGACGGCGGTCTTCACCACGACCTGGCTGGTCTCGTCGGGGCCGAGCGGCTGATCGACCATGACGGGCTCCTTGAGCTCGCCCTTGAGCAGCGCGTAATAGGTCTTGAGCACCATGCGTCGCTCCATCGCGGTCTGCGCGGCGGAGGCGGCGTCGTAATGCTTGGCGATGAGGATCACGCCGCTGGTCTCGCGGTCGAGGCGGCTGACGAGGTGCGAGACGTCCATCTGCTTCCATTCCTTGACCGCACCGACGAGCGAAGACCACGGGCCGTCTTTCGAAGGATGGCAGACGAGCCAGCCCGGCTTGTCGAAGACCATGTAGTCGTCGTCCTCCTCGATGAGCCACTTCGGCAGCTCGGCCGGATCCACCTTCGGCGTGGTGCTGCTCGGCGGGACGAAGGAATAGTCGGTCATCGGACGGGCGGCAGGCGATCCTGCCAGGCATCGGGCAGTCCTTGGCCGCGCAGGCGCGCGAGGACTTCACCGACGAGATAGAGCGAACCGAGCACGACGAGCGTCTCGCCGGCGGCGGCACAGGTCGCCGGCGCCGGAAAGAGTTCGGCGACGGTCGCACGGCGGACCTCGCCGCGGAAGCCGGCCGGCACCCACGCGGCGAGTTCTTCGACGGAGCAGGCGCGTTCGTTGTCCGGACGCACGAGCACGAGCGTGGCGGCGTGGCGCGCGGCGACCTCGACGAGCGGGCGGGCGCGTTCGCTGCCGAGCGCGCCGACGATGACGGTCGGCGAGGCCAGCGAGGCGAGGAGCGGCTCGACGACGCGGGCGCCCTCTTCGTTGTGCGAGCCGTCGACGATCAGGCGGCGGCCGTCGGCGAGACGGTGCGACTGCCAGCGACCGGCCCACTCGACCGTCAGCAGGGCCGCACTGGCCTTGGCGTCGTCGATGGGCAGACGCGTCGCGAGCTCGCACGCGAGCAGGGCCGCGCCGGCGTTACGACGCTGGTGTTCGCCCGGCAGGCTCACTTCCGGCAGCCCTTGCGGGAATCGGTCACGGACGAAGTAGAGCGGCGCGCCGACGACCTGGGCGCGGGCGACGATGACCGCTTCGGCTTCAGGCGGCACATCGCCGACGACGCACGGGACGCCTGCCTTGATGATGCCCGCCTTCTCGCCGGCGATGGCCGCATGGGTGGGTCCGAGGTATTCCTGGTGGTCGAGACCGATCGACGTGATCACGCAGACCTCCGGCGCGCAGATGTTGGTGGCGTCGAGCCGGCCGCCGAGTCCGGTCTCGAGCACGGTCACGTCGACGCGGCGGGCGGCGAACTCGACGAACGCCGCGGCGGTGATCAGTTCGAAGAACGTCGGCGCGGCCTCCGGGTCTTCGGCGCGGATGGCCTCGTAATGCGGGCGCAGAGCCTCGGCATGGGTGACGATGGCCTCGTCGGGAAGGGGCGCGCGGTCGATCTGGATGCGTTCGCCGATGGCGACGAGGTGCGGGCTGGTGTAGAGGCCGGTCCGTCGGCCGTGCGCGCGTTGGATCGCTTCGATCATCGCGCAGACGGAGCCCTTGCCGTTGGTGCCGGCGATGTGGAAGCAAGGCGCGGCGCGCTCGGGATTACCGAGGCGGGCGGCGAGCAGACGCATGCGGTCCACGCCGAGGCGGGAGCCCAGATTACGTAGTCCCGTCAGCCAGCGGAGCGTCTCGGCAGGAGTCATCTCCGCGGCGGTCGCGCTCAGGCGCGGCTCTTCACAGCCTTCACCTTCACCTTACGGTGGGCGAGGGCGCGGAGGAGGCTGGCGAGCTTCGACTTCATCTCCTTGCGGTGGATGATCATGTCGATGAGGCCGCGCTTCAGGAGGAACTCCGAGCTCTGGAAGCCTTCGGGGAGGTCCTGGTTGGTCGTCTCCTTGATCACGCGGGCGCCGGCGAAGCCGATGAGCGCGCCGGGTTCGGCGACGATGACGTCACCGAGGGTCGCGTAGCTGGCCATGACGCCGGCCATCGTAGGATTGGTGAGGACGGCGATGTAAGGCAGGCCGGCCGCGCGGAGCTTCGCGAGGGCGGCGCTGGTCTTGGCCATCTGCATCAGGGAGAGGATGCCTTCCTGCATGCGGGCGCCGCCGGAGGCGCAGACCACGACGCACGGGCACTTCAGCTTGATCGCGCGTTCGATGGCGCGGGTGACCTTCTCGCCGGCGACCGACCCCATCGAGGCGCCCATGAACGAGAAGTCCATGATCGCGAGAGAGACCGGGAGACCGTCCATCAGGCCGTGGCCGCAGACGACGGAGTCGCGGAGACCCGACTTCTTCTGGTGCTGGGCGAGGCGCTCGGGGTAGGAACCGCCGGCGGTGAACTTAAGGGGGTCCTTGGAGGCCAGCTTGCTGTCGGTCTCCTTCCAGGTGCCTTCGTCGATCAGGAGGGCGATCCGGCGCTTGGTCGTCAGGCGGTCATGGTAGCCGCTGACCGGAAAGACGTTCCAATTGGCTTCGAGGTCCTTGGTGTAGACCATCTCGCCCGACTGGGGACACTTGGTCCAGAGACCCGCCGGGATATCCTTCTTCTTCGGAGTCGGGGTGTGCGTACGCTTGCGGAAGACAGCCATGGTGAATGCCCGGAGATTGAAGCGTTATCCGCGAAAGCGAAAGGGTAAACCAGCCCCTCGGCCCTCGAAAACGGCCGTAAACCGGGGTTTAACGCGACCTCGCCGGCTCAGCGCGGGCCGCGCTCGGCGCCGGCGAGTCGCTCGAGGAGCTTCTCGTAGGCGTTCACGGCGCGCTCGGCCATGACGAGTTCGAAGTTTTCGTCCGGGGCGTGCAGGTGTGACTCGGGCGTGAACAGGCCGATCATGACGGAATCGAGGCCGGTCTCGCGGCGGATGTCGCCGATGATGGGTACGCTGCCGCCTTCGCGGAGATAGAGCGGGCGCTTGCCGAAGGCTTCGCCGATGGCCTTGTCGGCCTCACGGAAAGCCTTGGCGAGGATCGGATTCTGGCCGGCCGGAGTATTCGGCCGGTCCGGCGGGCAGACGAAGTAAGCCGCGTTGCCCTGCATCTCGATGAGGTCGACGCGCACGCCTTTCGGCGCGCGGGCATGGATGGCCGCGGCGACCTTGCGATGGATGTCGGCCGGATCCTGACCCGGGACGAGCCGGCAGGTGATCTTAGCGAAGACCTTCGAAGGAATGACGGTCTTGGAACCCTTGCCCTGGTAGCCGCCGCCGATGCCGTTGAACTCGAGGGTCGGCGCGAAGCGCACGGCTTCGAGGCCATCGAGGCCGGGGGCGGGATGCAGTTCGTCGACGCCCAGGGCGCGACGGTAACCGTCTTCGCTGAGCGGCAGCTTGCGCAGTTCTTCGCGTTCCCAGCGCGTCGGCTGTTCGACGCCCTCGTAGAAGCCTTCGACCGTGACGGCGTTGTCGGCGTCGTGGAGCGACGAGCAGAGTTCGGCCAGCGCCTGGATGGGATTATAGACCGCGCCGCCGTGGAGGCCGGAGTGCAGGTCGGACTTCGGACCCGTCAGGCCGACCTCGAGGCCGACGATGCCGCGGAGGGCCGTCGTGATGACGATCTGGTCGGACGACGGCGAGGCGGTGTCGGAAAGGATGACGCAATCGGCTTCGGAGAGCTCGGCCTTATGGTTGTGCAGGAATTCCGGGAAGCTCGGGGAGCCGATCTCTTCTTCGCCTTCGATGAGGAAAGTAATGCGCAGCGGCAGGTTCGGGCAGCGCTTGAGCAAGCGGGCGAGGGCGACGACCGCGACCAGGTGCGGGCCCTTATTGTCGGCCGTACCACGGCCCCAGACCTTGCCATCTCGGACGACCGGCTCGAAGGCGGGGGAGGTCCAGAGGTTCAGCGGATCGGCCGGCTGGACGTCGTAGTGACCGTAGAGGACGATGTGGGGCCATTCCTTCGGGCCGCGACGGCGTCCGAGCACGATCGGGTGAAGGGGAGTCGGGACGACTTCGACCTCCAGGCCGGCTTCCTTCAGCAGGCCGCAGATATGCTCCCGGGCGCCGTTCATCCCCGCCTTGAAAGCCGGGTCGGTGGACACGCTGGCATGCTTCACGTAATCGGTCAGTTCACGGACGAGATCCATGCCCTCATTAGGTAAGGAAGAGAGCGGAGAGCAATAGTTAGAGGCACGGAGGCTCAGAGGCTCAGTTGACCAGAATAACTCATTAGCTGGCAGGTTGACGAGTTGACACGTTGACAAGGGAGGCAAAGCAGGGGCCGAAACGCTCAAGGGGAAACAGGGGGCCGGAGGATTGGCTGGGGGCATGAACTTTCAGGTCTCGGGTCTCGGCAGCCGGGTCCCAGGTTCAGGTCTTCAGGTTCGGGTACAGGTTCAGGACCTGAATTTTGCCCGTACCCGCACCTGTACCTGATAACCCGTACCTGAGACCTGAGGGCCGAGACCTGGGACCCGAAGATGTCTCTCAAGTCTCGAGGTAGGGCTGACCACCCTTGGTCAGCCGCGGTTGAGCGAGGGCGCTCAACCCTACCTAAGACAGAGAGCCAGCTCTCAAAGGGAAACCGGAGACCGGAGGATTGGCTGGGGTCATTAATTATGCCCGCAGCATCCTTTCCGGTCTCCGGTCTCCCCTTGAGCCCTGTATCTTCTCTGGTCCACCGAGCCCCTGTGCCTCTGGGCCTCTTTGTATCTCTGGCCCTGTCCCTCAAAAGAGCTTCCGCTCTTTTGTCTTCCCCCTTCCCTCCCCCTTGGGAAGAGTAAACCTATGTCGCCCGCGGAACAGTTGAAGGTCATGAAATCCCGCACCGAGAAATTCATCGGTGAGGCGGAGATCCTCAAGCGCCTCGAAGCCGGCAAGACCCTGCGCGTGAAGCTCGGCGTGGACCCGACCCGACCCGACCTGACCTTCGGCCACATGGTCGTCTTCCAGAAGCTCCGCCAGTTCCAGGAGCTCGGCCACCAGGCCGTCCTCATCATCGGCGACTACACCACCCGCATCGGTGACCCCACCGGCAAGTCCGAGACCCGCCCCGTGCTTTCCGAGCAGGAGATCGAGGAGAACGCCAAGACCTACCTCGAGCAGGCCTACCAGATCCTCGACCCCAAGAAGACCGAGGTCCGCCGCAACAGCGAGTGGTTCGGCCAGATGTCGTTCCTCGACGCCCTTCAGCTCAGCCGCCGCATGACCGTGGCGCAGATGCTCGCGCGCGACGACTTCGCCAAGCGCCACGAATCCAATACCCCTATCTCGATCGTCGAGTTCCTCTACCCGCTCCTCCAGGGCTACGACTCCGTCATGCTCAAGGCCGACATCGAGATCGGCGGCAGCGACCAGCTCTTCAACATGCTCGTCGGCCGCGACCTGCAGGAACAGGACAAGATGGCCCCCCAGGCCGTGCTCGGCATGCCCCTGCTCGTCGGCCTCGACGGCGAGAAGAAGATGTCGAAGTCGCTCGGCAACTACATCGCCTTCAATCACGCCGCGAAGGATATGTTCGGCCGCATCATGTCGGTGCCCGACGCCACCATGTGGGTCTACTACGACCTCCTCCTGCTCTCGACGCCGGCAGAGATCGCCGCGCTCAAGGCCGGCCACCCGATGGAAGCCAAGAAGCAGCTCGCCACGCGCCTGACGGATAAGTTCCACGGCGCGGGCGCCGGCGCCAA
>JBILXR010000082.1:0-8414 GCA_044378215.1 Opitutales bacterium | reverse complement strand
GGTCATGTTGTTGCTTGGATATGACAGGTGCGGGAAATGAAGAAGACCTCAAAAGCAAAACAGAGTTCCCCGGAAGGTCATTAGCCCATGGCTGACCCGGCATAAGGCCCGCCCGAAAATGGTTTAATACGACAAACCTGTCTTAATCATACCTGAGCGACGCAGGCCTAAAGGCCTATTAAAATGGGGTGGATACCCGCCCAAGAATCCCTAGGCTCGTGGTATGAAAACGCCAGAGCCCCGGCTGGACTGGATGCGCGAGGTGCGCCCAGAGAGCCTGCGTGCGGTCTTCGACCATCTGCCCGGGGTGATGTTCTTCGCCAAGGACCTGGCCGGGCGTTTCACGATGGCGAACCTCGCGTTCGCCCAGCGCTGCGGCTTTCCCGACGAAGCCAGCCTGCTCGGCAAGAGCGACGCTGACATCTTCCCGGCGGAACTCGCGGCGGCCTTCAAGAAGAAGGACCTGCAGATCTGCCAGACCGGTCAGCCCCTGCCCCGCATCATCGAGCTCTTCCCCAACGCCGACGGCGACCACGTCTGGTATGAGACCACCAAGGTCCCCGTCTTCGACGAAGCCGGGCGCGCCTGCGGGGTCTGCGGGACCGTGCGTAGCTACGAGGGCACCAAGGCCCTCCTCGAGCCGTTCCTGCAGGTCGAAGCCGCCGCGGAGTTCATCAAGGACAACCTCAGCTCTTCCTTGAATATCGCCAAGCTGGCCAAGCTCACGGGGATGTCGGTCCGCCAGTTCGAACGTAAATTCCACAAGGCCTACCAGGTCAGCCCACGCGGCTACCTCGTACGCATGCGGGTCGCGGCCGCCTCCGACCTCCTCCGGACCACCGACCTCCGCCCCTCCGAGATCGCCCACCAGACCGGCTTCTACGACGCCAGCGACTTCTCCCGCCAGTTCCGCCGGGCGATGAAGGTCAGCCCGACGGAGTTCCGGCGACACTTAAAGGCCTGACCCCCAACCCCTAAAGGCGGGTCAGACCCCCAGATGCCTTCTCGACAGAGGGGGCCTGATGGGTTTTATTCACACCCGTACCCCCACCCTCCCATACTATGAGCACAGAAACTACGGTTCCTAATGCGAAGCGCCTACTCTGGGCCGGCTTCATGGCTATCCTCGCGGCCGGCGTCGGCTTCGCCCTCCGCGGAGGCATCTTCGGCGCTTGGGCATCCGAATACGGCTTCACTGCCTCCCAGCTCGGGGCCATCGGTGGCGCCGGCTTCTCGGGCTTCTGCTTCGGTATCATCATCGGCGGCGTGATCGTCGACAAGATCGGCTACGGCAAGCTCGTCGCCGTCGCCCTCCTCGGCCACATCCTCTCGGCGTTCGTCACCTTCGGCGCCTCGACCCCGCAGAACGCGTATGACTTCCTCTACTGGGGCATGTTCATCTTCGCCTTCGCGAACGGCACCCTCGAAGCCGTGGCCAACCCGCTCGTCGCCACGATCTTCCCCAAGCAGCGCACGCACTACCTCAACATCCTGCACGCCTCCTGGCCGCTCGGCATGGTGGTCGGCGCCATCGCCTCCTACCTCCTCGGCTCCGTGATGGGCCTCGGCTGGAAGGCTCAGCTGTCCTTCTATCTTGTCCCGACCATCGCCTACGCGGTGATGTTCATGGGCCAGACCTTCCCGAAGTCGGAAGCCGCCGAAAAGGGCGCCTCCTTCTCCGAGATGTTCAAGGACGTCGGTATCCTGGGCTCGCTCGTCGCCTGCTACCTGCTCTCGATCTTCCTCGGTAACGTCCTCGGCCCGGTCTTCAACATCGAGAACCTCGGCCTCTACCTCGCCGGCGTCCTCCTGATCGCCGTCGGCGTCATCACGCGCTTCTCGATCGGCTCCCTCCTCCTCTTCGTGCTCTTCCTCACTCACGCCCTCGTCGGCGCGGTCGAGCTCGGCACCGACGGCTGGATCGAAGCCATCACGGGCAACCTCTTCACCGCCGAGCAGGGCAAGATGCTCTTCATCTGGACCTCGGCGATCATGTTCGGCCTGCGCTTCTGCGCCCACTGGATCGAGACCAAGCTCGGCCTCTCCCCGATCGGCATCCTGGTGACCTCCGCGCTCCTCGCGTTCGTCGGCCTCCAGCTCGCCTCCGGCATGGCCAGCTTCGGCGTCGCGCTCCTCGCCCTCGGCATCTACGCCCTCGGCAAGACGTTCTTCTGGCCCACGATGCTCGCCGTCGTCGGCGACCGCTTCCCGCGCTCCGGCGCCGTCGCCATGTCCATCATGGGCGGCATCGGCATGCTCTCCGCCGGCCTGATCGGTGGCCCCGGCCTCGGCTACGCCAAGGACCGCTTCACCGCCGAGTCCCTCCAGAAGGACGCCCCGGCCGCCTATGCTTCCGCCAAGGCCGGTTCGGAATCCAAGTTCCTCTTCCTCTCCCCGGTGACCGCCGTCGCAGGTGACAAGCTCGAAGCCGCCAAGAAGGCCGGCGAGAAGGGCACCGCCGACCAGAAGGCCATCGTCGCCGCCAACCAGGCCGGTGACCGTGCCACGCTGAAGGCCGACTCCTTCATTCCGCTGACCATGGCCGCGATCTACCTGCTGCTGCTCTTCTACTTCAAGAGCATCGGCGGCTACCGCGCCCTGAAGATCGAAGAGCAGGCCTAATCCGCCCGCCCTTCCCCGCCGAAGGCCGCCCACCCGGGCGGCCTTCTTGTTTGGTAGGTTTGCGAACAGGGTCCGTCGGTTGCGTCCTAGCAAATCGGCTTCCGTCCGTCGTGCGATCGGGCTGAATGAAGCCACTCCCATGAGCACCCCGAAGATTCGCATCGCGCTGGCCGGCCTCGGCTTCGGCGCCGAATTCATCCCGATCTACCTCGCGCACCCCAACGCGGAGATCGCCGCCCTCTGCCAGCGCAACCCGGACAAGCTGAAGGAGATCGGCGACCGCTACGGCATCGCGAAGCGCTACACGTCCTTCGAGGAGATGCTCAAGGACCCCGAGATCGACGCGGTCCACATCAACACGCCGATCCCCGACCACGGTCGCCAGTCCATCGCCGCCCTCAAGGCCGGCAAGCACGTGGCCTGCACGGTCCCGATGGCGACCTCCATCGCGGAGTGCGAGGAGATCGTGAAGCTGGTGAAGGCGACGGGCCTGAGCTACATGATGATGGAGACGGTGGTCTACGCCCGCGAGTTCCTCTACGTGAAGGAGCTCTACGACAACGGCGACCTCGGCCGCCTGCAGTTCCTCCAGGCTTCGCACCAGCAGGACATGGAAGGCTGGCCCGGCTACTGGCCCGGCCTCCCGCCCATGTACTACGCCACGCACTGCGTCGGCCCGATGCTCGCCCTCACCCGCGCCGACGCCGAATACGTCTCGTGTTTCGGCTCCGGCCGCATCGCCGAGGACATGATCCCGATCTACAACTCGCCCTTCGCGGTCGAGACGGCCCACATCAAGTTCCATAAGTCCGACGTCTCGGCGCGCATCATCCGCTCGCTCTTCGACACGGCCCGCCAGTATCGCGAGTCCATCGACGTCTACGGTTCGAAGAAGTCCTTCGAGTGGCCGCTCATCGAAGGCGAAGAGCCGGTCCTCCACACGGCGAAGAAGGCCGAACCGGAGATCCCGCAGAAGGTCAAGGTGCCCGACTACGCCCACCGCCTCCCGAAGGAGATCCAACGCTTCACCACCAAGGGCGTCTACGGCGAAGGCGAAGACCACCTGTCCTTCACCCAGGGCGGCGGCCACGGCGGCTCCCACCCGCACCTCGCCAACGAGTTCATCCAGGCGCTCCTCGCCAAGCGCGAGCCGTTCCCTAACGCGCGTCAGTCCGCCAACTGGACCTGCACGGGCATCCTCGCCCACGAGTCCGCGATGGCTGGCGGCGAGATCCGCAAACTCCCCGCGTTCACGCTGCCTGCGTGAACAGTTGATCGGTTGATCCGTCGGCCGGTTGGCCAGACGGCGCCTAGGTAGGGACAGCACCACGTGCTGTCCTTCTTGTGCGTATTGATTCTGACTCATTCTCGGGTCTCAGGTTCAGGTCTTCAGCACCAGGTGCGGGTTCGGGATTTTCCCGCACCTGCACCCGAACACCCGCACCCGACACCTGACCGCCGAGACCCGTGACCTGAAAAATACACCCCCGCCAATCCTCCGGTCTCCGGTTTCCCTTTGAGCGAAAACTACCCCCGCCCCTATCCCGACCCCTAAACTCAAATTTGCACTGCCTTAAGTCCCCCTTAAAACCTCCCCATGCGCTTGGTCGCCTTTCTCACCCTCCTCCCCGCCCTCCTCTGCGCCGAAGGCACACAAGGTTGGTATCAAAATAACATCTGGCTCCGCCTGAACGAGAAGTGGAGCATCGGTAATTACCTCGACCTCCGCGCCGACGACGGCGTCGGCGACGTCCATACGTGGATCGTGAGCCCGCGCGTGCGCTATGACCTGAATGCGACCTGGCAACTGCAGGCCAACCTCTCGGTGCTCGAGGCCTTCAACGCCGATGAAACCGCCCAGCCGAGCTGGCTGCGCTTCGAATTCGAGGTCAACCCGACCTTCCGCCTGACGGACTCGCTGACGCTGTCGTTCCGCGACCGCTTCGAGTGGCGCTGGCGCGACGGCGGCGACGAGTATACGACTCGTATCCGCATCCGTCCGCAGCTGGACTGGACGCTCCATCGCGAAGGCCTCTTCCGCGGGCTCTACGCGAACAACGAGGTGTTCTTCGACTTCAACCAGGAGCGCGTGACCGAGAACCGCCTGATTCCCGTCGGCGTACAGCTCCGCCCGTCCGAGCACCTCGACCTCCGTCTGTTCTACCTCTGGCGCACGACCCTCGGCGGCCAAGGTTGGCGGAACTACCACGGGCTCGGCGTGCTGGCTTCGCTCAACTACTGAACCGGCGCCTCTGCCTTGGGTAGGGTCGGGACCGCGTCACGACCTAGCCTCTGCCTTGGGCGGGACGCTTCGGCGACGCGTCTGCCTTGCCCCTCAACAACGGTCGCGACACCGTCGCGGCCCTACCCAGCCTCATGCCCACGGGCCCTCCAGACCTCCTGTCCCCGAGTGCTCCCCTTGCCCACGTGTCACCGTGTCAACTTGCCCCCTCGAAGTGAGCGCTCAGCGCTCACTTCGCATACAGTGAATCCTTCGGATTCGCACCCGAGACGAGATAGGCGAGGAGGTCGGCGACTTCCTGGGCGTTAAGCGAGTTGATCAGGCCGACGGGCATCGGGCTGTCCGGCGAACGGTCGATCGACAGGATGTCCGAACGGTTCACGGAAATCTGCACCGACGGGTCGAACGGGTTCACGGAGAGCTGCAGCTTGTCGCCCTCCTCGTTGAGGATGCGGCCGATGGTCTTGCCGCCGTCAACGCGGCCGATGACGGAGTTCGCATATTGATCGGAGAGCACGGCGCTGGGCTGGACGATGCTCATGAGCACGTCGGCCGGCGCGGATCGGGCGCCGAGGCCGGAAAGGTCCGGACCCTGCGCGCCGCCGTCGTTACCCATGCGGTGGCACTGCGTGCAGAGCGCGGCGGCGAACATCTTCTGGCCGTTGGCGAAGTCGAACGACTTCTTCGCCTTGGCGTCTTCCCAAGCCTTGAGGGCTTCGGCGTGCGTCCAGAGACGGCCCGGGCCTTCGGCGGTCGGGAGCGGCACGACCTTTACGGCCGGCGCGATCGGCTCGAAACCGGCGCGCTCGGCTTCCGGCATCGAGGCGAGGGTCTCCTTGCGGATATTGCGGACGAAGCCCTTCAGCGAGTTGCCGCCCTGCGCGAGGGCGAGTTCGTCGAGGAACCCGAAGAACTGCTTCCGCAGCTCCGGCGTCCAGCCGACGGTGGCGCGGCTCAGATAGACGGCGAGGCCGATGCGCGTCGAAGCAGGCGTGACGGCCATCGCGGCGGCGGCGGCCCGGGCGTAACCCGGGTGGCGGGCCAGGATCTCCGGATCGGCGACGACAGCCGGACTGGGCTGCGCAATCTTCATGGCCTGCAGGACGCGGGCCGGCGCGCTGGGTTCGCCGAGGTAGATGGCGAGCTGGGCGAGCAGGCGGTCGAGGGCGTTGTCGCCGGAGGGGATGCGGCCGGCGCTTTCCTTGCCGAGGCGCGCCACGGTGGCGGCATCCGGCTTGCCGTGACGTGAGAACGCGACGTGGAAGACGCGGAGGCGGTCCTGACGAAGACGCAGGTCCTTGGAGTTAGCGGCCGAGTCGGCGGCGGCGACGATGGCCGCGAGGTCCTGCGCGCCGCCGCTGCGAGCGAGCGCGAGCGCGGCGTTGAGCGCGAGGTCGAGGTTAGCGTCAGCCTTCACGCGGGCGCGCCAGCTGTCGACAGGCTGGTGCTCGACGGCGATGCGGGCCGCGTAACGGACCCAGCGGTCAGCGTGACCCATGAGCGGCCAGGCCTTGTCGAGCGCGGCGGCCGACGGGGCGACGTCGCGCAGGGATTCGAGCTCACGGCGGAGCTTCTGTTCCGGCGTGGCGTCAAACCAGGCGACGGGCGCGGTGGACTCGGCGCCCTGGTAGGTGATGCGATAGAGCGCGGACTGACCGCCGCGGCCGCCGATGGTGACGTACATGTGGCCGTCCTGCGGACGAATCACGGCGTCGGTGACGGAGAACGGCTTGCCGGCGGCGAAGACTTCCTTGCGGGCCTTCCAGCCGCCGCCTTCCGGCGTGAGGTGGACCGCGTAGAGCGTGGCGAAGGTCCAGTCGCACGCGAAGAACGCGCGCTGATAGGAAGCCGGGAACTTGGCGCCGGTGCCCATGGTGGTGCCGGTCGGACTACCCGGACCGATGTCGACCAGCGCGGGCTGCATGTCGAGGGTCGGGAAGGCGTTGTTGGAAGCGCCGGAGCGCCAGCCGAGCTCGCCGCCCGGGGTGCAGAGGTAGATGCGGGTCGGACGATACCACGGGGCGCCCATGTCCCACTCCATGTCGGAGTCGTAGGTGAAGATGTCACCGTCCGGAGCGACGGAGCAGTCGTAAGGATTGCGGAAGCTGGTGGTCACGCGGACCCAGTCCTTGCCGTCCTTGTCCATGCGGGCGATCCAACCGCCGACGGCCTTGATGCCGGAAGCGTGGCCGTTGGCGTCTTCGTATTTCTTGAGCAGGTCGTCTTCGTCGTAACGCTTGGTCGGCGCGCCGGCCTTCTCATCGTCAGGCAGCTTGGTGTGGTTGCCGCCGACCACGAGGATCGAGCCGTCGCGATCGAGGACCAGCTGGTGCGGGCCGTGTTCGCCGGAGCCCTTGAGCGCGCGGATCATGGTCTGTTCGGCGTAGGAGCCGTCGCCCTTGGTGTCGCGCAGGCGCCAGATGTCGCCCTTGCCCTTCTCGCTCGTGCAGGCGTACAGCGCGCCGTGGGCGAAGAGGAGGCCGTGGCAGCCGAAGAACTGCGTGTCGATCTTGGTGACGACCGGCTTGTTGGGGTCCTTCAGCGAGACGCGCCAGAGCACGCCGCCTTGGTCGCCCGCGACGAGGTCGCCTTCCGGCGAGACGGCGAGCGAGACCCACGAGCCCTGCTCCGGCTTCGGGACCGTATGGAGAAGCTCGGCCTTGAAGCCGGGCTGCAGGATGAGTTCCTCAGGAGCGGCGACGGAAGTGGACGGCGTACGCTTGCCGCTCTTGGCGACGGCGGCCTGACGATCGAAAGGCTTACCCCAAGGCTGTTCGCCGTATTTCTTGACGAACGTCGCGGCGGCCCAGGACGCATCATCGAAACCCGCGCCTTCCCAACCCTTGCCTGGCTTGGCGAGCGAGGCCTTCCAGTTCGTGCCGGTTTCAGCGAGGACGGCCTTACCGGCGGAGAGGCGGAGGGACATCGCGGCGATGCCGCCGTCATTACGGGCGAGCACGGCGAGCGTGTTCACGCCGACCTTGAGGTCGCCGCCCACTTCGGCGGTAAAAGCTTGGGCCCAATCATCGGAACCGCCGAGAGCCTTGCCGTTGAGCCAGACCACGCAGTGATTGTCGGCGGTGGCCTGCAGCAGCGCCTTGGCCGGGACTTCCTTCAGCTCGAAGGCGGCGCGGAACCAGACCTCTTGTTTCGCGACGTTGTTCTTCGAGCCCCAGATCCAAGAAGTCTCCGCCGAGGCGACGACGGAGCTGAGGCACAGGACGGACAGGCAGAGCAAGCGGAGAAGCATGGGGTGATGCGGGGTTGGGCTAGTCGTTAACGAACCTGACGGACGGACGCAACCGCAAGAGTGGGACCGCAGGGGTTCACAAGCCGGCGGCATGGAAGTGGCTCGAGCGGGACTCGGCGATTGCCACCGGCGGGCACCGACACGAATTTGGTCCCGACCCGATGATCAAGCTAGACCATTTCGCCACCTACCAAGGTCCCGGACCGCAGGCCGACGAACCGGTGGTCTTGGTCCGCTGCACACTGACCGACCCGGCGGCCTTCGCGCCGGCCGCCGCCCGCCTCGCCGCCGATGCGGAAT
>JBILXR010000239.1:0-2519 GCA_044378215.1 Opitutales bacterium | reverse complement strand
CGCTGGGCATCATGCCGTACATCAGCGCCTCGATCATCATGCAGCTGATGTCGGCCGTCGTGCCGTCCATCGCCCGTCTGCAGCAGGAAGGCGAAGTCGGCCGCCAGAAGGTCGCCCAGTATTCCCGCTACCTCACCATCCTCATCGCGATCGTCCAGTCCGCGCTGCTCCTCGGCGCCTTCTGCAATCCGCAGCAGGTCGGCCAGGCGCTCGGCCTCGGCAATTTCACCGGCACCATCGTCGTGATGCAGAGCAAGACGCTCTTCGTCTGCCTCGGCGTCTGCCTCCTCACTTCCGGCGCGATCGTCATGCTCTGGCTGGGTGAGCAGATCACCCAGCGCGGCATCGGCAACGGCACGTCCGTCCTGATCACCGTCGGCATCCTCGCCGACATCCCCGGCGCGCTCACCTCCTTCGTCGACATGACGTTCGGCGGCAAGGTCGGCGCCGCCGCCGCCAACTCCCATGGTTGGGAGAAAGCCGCGGGCATGGTCCTCCTCTTCGTCGCCGTCACCGCCGCGATGGTCGCCATCAACCAGGCCGTCCGCAAGATCCCCATCCAGTACGCTCAGCGCATGGTCGGCCGTAAGATGTACGGCGCGCAGACCAACTACCTCCCGCTCAAGGTCAACTACGCGGGCGTCATGCCGGTCATCTTCGCCGGAGCCATCATGAGCTTCCCGCCCATGCTGCTCAATCCGCTGAGCACCTATTTCCCGACGCTCGCCTTCCTCCGCGACTGGGCCGACTTCTTCTCCCGTAACAACGGTTTCTACTACACGCTGTATTCGGTGCTGATCTTCGGTTTCAGCTACTTCTGGATCTCCATCATGTTCCGTCCGGTGCAGATCGCCGACGACCTGAAGAAGAATAATGGTTACATCCTGGGCGTACGCCCCGGCGAGCACACCGCCCAGTTCCTGGACTTCGTGATGACCCGCCTGACGCTGGCCGGCTCCGTCTTCCTGCTCATCATCGCGCTGATGCCCGACCTCTTCATCGTGCAGCTCGGCTTCCCGATGCGCCTCGCCACCTTCCTCGGCGGTACCGGCGGCCTCATCACCGTCGGCGTGATGCTCGACACGATGCGCCAGATCGAGACCTATCTCCTGCAGCGTAACTACGAAGGCTTCCTCAAGAAGGGCCGCATCGGCGGCGTCCCCGTCCCGGCCGCTTCGCTGCGTTCCGAAGGCGAAGGCTCGGCGCTCGGTTCGCTCGAGAAGACCTGTCTCTTCCTGTTCGTCCTCGGCGTCGTCGCCTGGGGTCTGAATCACTTTGGCGCTTTCGCCGGTTAAGTCTTTTCCGGGATGATCGATTTGAAGTCGGCCGAAGACGTGAGTCGCATGCGAGCGGCGTGCGCTGCCGCGGCCCGCGTCCTCCACGACCTCTCGACCCTCGTCGTCCCCGGCATCTCCACCGCCGGACTCGACGCCGCCGCCCGCGGCCTGATGGCCCGGCACGGTTGCGAGAGTGCCTGCCACGGTTACGTCGTCGGTCGCCTCAGCTACCCCGGCTATGTCTGCATCTCCCTCAACGACGAGATCGTCCACGGCATCGGCTCGGCCGACCGGATCGTCCGGGATGGCGACCTCGTCTCGCTCGACGTCGTCGTGCGCCGCGATGGCTTCATCGGGGACAACGCCCGCACCATCTTGGTCGGTGCCGTCGACCCCCAGGCCCGTCAGCTCTGCGCCGACACCGAGAAATCGCTTCAGGCCGGCATCGCCGCCGCCCGCGTCGGCAACAGGGTAGGGGATATTTCTGCGGCCATCCAGGAAGCCCTGACCCCCGGGGGGTATGGCATTGTCCGGGACTTCGTCGGCCACGGCGTCGGACGTAAAATGCACGAAGAACCCCAGATTCCTAACTACGGTAAGGCGGGAACTGGACCTAAGTTGCTGCCTGGCATGACGTTAGCCATTGAACCGATGGTCAATCTCGGCTCCCATAAGATCGTCATGGCTTCCGACGGCTGGACCGCCCGGACCGCTGACGGCAAGGTCTCGGCCCACTTCGAGCACACCGTCTTGGTGACCGAAAACGGCCCCGAAATCTTGACCCTCGTTTAAACCGCATTTTTTGCTTTCCAATCCCACCAGAACCTTCAAGTTCCGACCTCTTTCCCACCTTCCAAACAGCACGGACACCATGCCTCGAATCCTCGGCGTAGACATTCCCAACAACAAGAAAGTAGAGATCTCTCTCCGCTACATCTATGGCATCGGCCCGCGCCGCGCCACGGAGATCTGCGAAGCCCTCGGCTTCGATCCCGCCATGCGGGCGCAGAACCTCTCCGAAGAGCAGCTGAACAAGATCGTCGAGTACATCGTCCGCATGGGCTATAAGTGCGAAGGCGACCTCCGCCGCGACATCGCCCAGAACCTGAAGCGCCTCCAGGCGATCAAGTGCTACCGCGGTCTCCGTCACTTCCGCGGCCTCCCGGTCCGTGGCCAGCGCACGCGCACCAACGCCCGTACCCGCAAGGGCAAGCGCAAGACCGTCGGCGTCGCCGCGGCTCC
>JBILXR010000081.1:0-8767 GCA_044378215.1 Opitutales bacterium | reverse complement strand
GCGAAAACGAGGTCGCATTCGAGCGCCAGCGCAAGCCTTACGGAACGTAGGGCGAAGCGCAGGAAAACCCAGCCGCGACGCAGCAAAGAGTCCCGATTGGAGTAGGCCAGCGGCAGGGAGATGACGTCGATGCCGTCGACCTGGCCACGATGCCAGCCGCGGGCGGCATCATAAGGAAGCTGGAGTCCGCTCTGCTTATGGGCACCGCAGACAACCGTCACCTGATGGCCGCGCGCGATCAGCGCCCGCGCGAACTCATAGGAACGCGTGCCCCCCGAACCCTGCGGGGTCCCGAAATGTTGATGGAAGTAGAGGAGGCGCACGAAACGCGAAGCGTTGAGGACTGAATGGATGAATGCGCTAGAGGCTTAGTTGACCAGAGGCTCGGAGGATCAGAAGAGGCAAACTAGCTGGCCGGTTGACAAGTTGACATGTTGGCAAGGGAGGCGGCGGAGCAGCACAACTAGAGGCTGAGAGGCTCAGAGGCTCGGAGGCTTAGAAGTGGCAAACTAGCTGGCCGGTTGACAAGTTGACATGTAGGCAAGGAAGGCGGCGGAGCAGCACAACTAGAGGCTGAGAGGCTCGGAGGCTCAGAGCCGAGGCAGTAATTAACTCAAAGGGAAACCGGAGGCCGGATGATTGGCTGGGGTGTGTTTAGGTAGGGGCGCTCAACCCTACCCGTTACCTCTTCTGGTCAACTGGGCCTCTGGGCCTCGGAGCCTCTCGCTTTGCATCTCTCTGGCCCACTGGCCCACTGGTCAACGGGTCAACTAGCGGTGCATCTCCTCTGGTCAACCGAGCCTCTGGGCCTCCGGGCCTCTACTTACTGCAGCGCCGCTTCCATCACCCGTGCGATCTTCGCGGCGGCGGTACCGTCGCCGTAGGGATTGCGGAGCTGAGAGCGGCGGGCGTATTCGGCGGGATTGGAGAGCAAGCGGGTCGCCGCCGCGACGATGCGGGCGGCATCGGTGCCGACGAGCTCGCTCGTGCCAGCGGTCACGCCTTCAGGGCGCTCGGTGTTCTCGCGCATGACCAGCACGGGCTTGCCCAGGGAAGGCGCTTCCTCCTGGACCCCGCCGGAATCGGTCAGCACGAAGAGCGAACGGTCCATGAGCCAAACGAAATCTTCGTAGGCCGCCGGCGCGGCGAGCGCGATCCGCGGATGGCCTCCGAGCAGGCGACGCACGGGCTCCTGGACCTGCGGGTTGAGATGCACGGGATACAGGACGCCGAGATCCGGATGCGCGTCGACGAGCTGGCGGATACCACGGCAGAGCTGCTCGAAGCCGGGACCGAAAGATTCCCGCCGATGGCCGGTGACGAGGATCCAACGCGACTTCGGCACGGAGAGATGCGAAGCGATGAACTCGGCGGGCACGCCGAGACGCGCGCCGACCGCGGCGGCCTCAATTCCGCCGCTCCGCGCCCGGGTGGCGAGGAGCGCGTCGATGACGGTGTTGCCGGTGACGTGACAGTGCGTCGCAGCAATGCCTTCGCGGAGGAGGTTGGCTTTGGCTTGTTCCGTAGGGCAGAAATGCCATCGGACGAGCGTGGAGGTCGCGCGACGGTTCATCTCCTCAGGGAAAGGCGAACGGATGTCGTCGGTACGGAGACCGGCCTCGACGTGCGCGACCGGAATGCCGGCGTAGAAGGCGGCGAGCGCAGAGCCGAGCACGGTGGTGGTATCCCCCTGGACGATGACCGCCGCAGGCTTGGCTTCGGCGAACCAAGCCGACATACTCGTGATCACGCGGCTGGTCAGTTCTGGCAACGTCTGGCCGCGCGTCATCAGGCCAAGGTCGAGATCGGGCTTCAGGCCGAATGATCCCAGGGCCTGATCCAGGAGTTCGCGATGCTGGCCCGTCGAGACCAGGATCGGCCGCACTTTGCCCGATCGGCGTAGTTCCGCGTAGACCGGTGCGAGCTTGATGCATTCGGGACGAGTACCGACGATGAGGGCGAGGGAGGGCATTTGAATCGAGGGAGGGAGGAGCTGAAGGGAAGGCACGAGGGCCGGAGGGAGAGACAGATTAGAGGCTCGGAGGCCCAGAGGCTCGGAGGCTCAGAGGGAGACCAAGTTGGTTAGTTGAACGGTTGGCCAGTTGGCCGGAGGAATGAACTAGCTGGCAGGTTGACAAGTTGACACGTTGGCAAGGGAGCTGCGACGGAGCAGCACAACTAGAGGCTGAGAGGCTCAGAGGCTCGGTGGCTCAGAGCCGAGGCAGTAATTAACTCAAAGGGAAACCGGAGACCGGATGATTGGCGGGGGTGCAGGCAGGGTTGAGCGCCTCGCTCAACCGCGGCTGACCGAGGGCGGTCAGCCCTACCCATTACAGCCGCGGGAACCTGGAGCCGGCTGCCGAAGGCCGAATGGCTGACACCCGAAAAGCTGATGCCCCGGTGGCCGTCACCTGTCACCCTAAAGAATAATGTCCGAAGCTAACTTTCCGGTTTCCGGTCTCCCCTTGAGCGAACGGATGCGATGTCATCGCATCCCTACCCGATACACCTAGGTCAGCACGCAGTGCTGACCCTACCGGTCTAAGGGGAACTCTTCGCCGTCGACGAAGAAACTGCGGGCTTCGAGCCGAAGGGAGCAGCCGAGCGCGGTGACGAAAGTAAGGTCGCTGCCGGTCGCGGTGATGCGACGGCACCAGGAGGGTTCTTTCGAGCCGTAATACGTGGAGTGCCACCCTTCCCCGCCGTCGGGCAAGGCGGTGACATAATCCTCCGAGGAAGGCTCGGAGCAGGCGACGGTGAGCTGCTCGAGGCCGGCGCGGGAACGGCCGTGCCAGCGAAGCGTGCAGACCCCATCCTGCTTCAGGAGGCCGGTCAGGCGGTCGACGATGACGAAGCCGTTAGCCGTCCTAAGCACCCGGCGGGTCGCCCGGAATCCGGGGAACCCGACATGCGAGGCCAGCGCGCCGTCGAACTGATGACGGACGTCACAAGTCGTCCAGGGCAGCCAGAGGAAACGCCCGATGCGCCGCATCGGGTCGCGGTCGTCGACGGTGACGAGGTTGTGGAAACGAGCACCGGCGAACCCATCCCAGCCGCCCGGTGCGTTATACGAATAGGTGCCCGGATCTTCGGCGATCCACTCGCCATCCCAACGGAGCGAGACATGGAGCTGGTCGGCATGCGAAGGGCGCGTGCGGAAACGGGTCGGCGCCCGGAAGAAGAGCATGCCGCGCGGGTGACGAAACTCAAAGACGCCGGCGTCGACGAAGGCCGCAGGCGCCCGGGCAGACGGGGCCGCGCTGGCGGCGACCGGTCCGAGCAGCAAGAGGGCGGCTTCATCCCACGGCCCGGCCGGCAAGCGTTCACCCTTGAACAAGGCGAGGGCGGCGCCGATCGCCGGTCGGAAGTCTTCGTAACCGCAGCCGCTCAAGGGGAAGAGGCTGGCGCCGTCGTCGGCGCCGTAGCGCGGGACGGTCCCGTCTTCTTCAAGCAGGTCGGCCAGGAACTCGGTGGCGGCGACGGCCCGGGCGCGGACCGCTTCGGGCAAGGTGTCGCGGACGGAACGCTCGACGATCTCAGACCAGGTCAGCAACTGCAGGAGGAGCCGGTGATAATTCGTCGAGTGCTGACTGAAGCCGCCCTCGGGTCCGATCAGTTCGGCGCACTGTTCGGCCAGGGCCGCCATGCCCCGGCGATACCCGGCGGAAGACCCCGGGAGATCCGGCCAGAAAGTCGCGGCGGTCTGGAGTCCGATCGCTTCGGAGATGCCATGGTTGTTCTGCTGCGACCGCGCGTAATCGAAATGGAAACGGATGCGGCGGGCGGTGGCGTCGGCGAGCCGGGCGACGAGCGTCAGCCGGTCGTCGGTCGTGGCCGGATGATCGCGGAAGGCCTGCAGGGCGTACGTGACCGTGATCAGCCGCAAGGCGGCTTCCTGCCCGCACATCCAATTGGGACCACGGTTGGGCGGATTGCGCGCCATCCAATCCTCAAGCGTCGACCAGAAGAGTTCGACGTGACGAGCGTCGCCGTCGCGCAACCAGGCGCGGACGAGGGCGTACGCCCAGGCGAAGCGGGAGAGTTCCCAGACGCCCTTGATGTCATCGGTCCCGGCGTCGTGCTGGCGCGACCAATGGGCGGAAGGGTCGAGTGATCGGCCCGTCAGGACGTTGCGCGTCCAGCGGTCAGGCCGGCCGACTTCGACGAGTTGGTGCGAGAACACCCGGGCGTAACCGCGGGCGAAAGCATCGGCCTCGGCGACCGGCGTGCGGCCGGATTCGACGGACCAGGCTTCGAGCTGCGGAGCGAGGTGCGCGCGATCGAGCAACGCGATCGGGAGACGCGGCGCGGACTGCCGCCACGCGACCGGATCAAAGCCGACGGCGAAATCTTTCCACGGCCGCCGCGGTGAACGCCACTCCCAGATCCCGAGCTTGCGCTCGCACGCCCATAGCGCGCGCCGGGCAAGCCAGGTAGGGCCGAGGTGATGGAGGAGGGGGAGGAGCACTAGTTAAGACTAGAGGCTTAGTTGACCAGAGGCTCGGAGGCTTAGAAGAGGCGAAGCCGAGGCAGTGCAAAGGTGCAAATCGGAGCGGAGCTCCTGTGCAAAGGTGCAAAGGTGGCGCGACGGAGTCGCAGGGGGAAGCACTAGAGGCTTAGTTGACCAGAGGCTCGGAGGCTCAGAAGAGGCGAAGCCGAGGCAGTGCAAAGGTGCAAATCGGAGCGGAGCTCCTGTGCAAAGGTGCAAAGGTGGCGCGACGGAGTCGCAGGGGGAAGCACTAGAGGCTTAGTTGACCAGAGGCTCGGTGGCTTAGAAGAGGCAGACTAGCTGGCCGGTTGACAAGTTGGCACGTGGACAAGGGGCTAACTACTAGAGGCTCAGAGGCTCGGTGGCTCAGAAGAGGCAGACTAGCTGGCCGGTTGACAAGTTGGCACGTGGACAAGGGGCTAACTACTAGAGGCTCAGAGGCCCGGAGGCTCAGTGGACCAGAGCAGGCAAGCGAGAGACAATAAACCGACTCAAAGGGAAACGGAGAACGGAGGATTGGCGGGGGTGCAGGTAGGGTTGAGCGCCTCGCTCAACCGCGGCTGACCGAGGGCGCTCAACCCTACCCGTTGCCTCTTCTTGTCAACTGGGCCTCTGGGCCTCGGAGCCTCTCGCTTTGCATCTCTCTGGCCCACTGGCCCACTGGTCAACGGGTCAACTAGCGGTGCATCTCCTCTGGTCAACCGAGCCTCTGGGCCTCTGGGCCTCTAGCTTCTGACCACACCTCTCGTATCGATCAGCTTCTTCCCCTTCAGCTGCGCAAGGGTGAGGCCGGCGAAGGCGCGGTGGTCGACGAGCAGGACGACGACGCTGGCGCGGGCGAGCGCGTCGGCGAGCGGGACGAGTTCCGCCCTGCCCTGCAGCGCCTTCGGCAAAACGGTCACGTGCGGTTCGACGGCGAGGACCTTCAGGCCGGCGTCGGCGAGATGCGCGGCGATCTCGACCGACGGCGATTCGCGCAGGTCGTCGACGTTCGCCTTGAAGGCGAGGCCGAGGCAGGCGACGGCGGCGCCGGGGCCGGCGGCGGCGCGGACCTGCGCGACGACGTGATGCGGCTTGGAGTCGTTGACCTCACGGGCCGTCCGCATGAGACGAGCCTGGGCCGGCGCGGCGTCGACGATGAACCACGGGTCGACGGCGATGCAATGTCCACCCACGCCGGGTCCCGGCTGGAGGATCTTCACGCGGGGGTGGCGGTTCGCCAGACGGATGAGCTCCCAGACGTCGATCCGGAGATGATCGCAGATGAGCGAGAGTTCGTTGGCGAACGCGATGTTGACGTCGCGGAAAGCGTTCTCGGTCAGCTTGGCGAGTTCGGCCGTCCGCGCGTCGGCGAGGAAGATCTGCGCCGTGCAGAAGGTGGCGTAGAGGTCGCGCGATTTTTCGGCGGCCTCCGGCGTGAGTCCGCCGCAGATACGGTCGTTGGAGACCAGCTCCTTGAGCATCTGGCCAGGCAGGATGCGCTCCGGGCAATGCGCGTAGAGCAAGCCGTCGACCTTGCGTCCGAGTTTAGCCAGTTCGGCCTCCAGCCAATCTCTCACTTTTTCCGTCGTGCCGACCGGCGAGGTCGATTCGAGGATGATGAGATTACCGGCGGCGACGACGGGAGCGAGCGAGCGGGTCGCGGCTTCGACGAAAGAAAGATCCGGGACGCGGGCGCCATCGGCCGCGACGGTGAACGGGGTCGGGACCGCAAGGATGAAGACATCGGCGGGGGCAGGCTTGAGGGAGGCCTTGAGGTTGCCGGACTGCACCGCGGCGCGCACGAGGACGTCGAGATCCGGCTCCTGGATATGGATCCGGCCGCTGTTAATCGTCTCGACCACCGAGGGAGAGACATCGACGCCGACGACGTGTCGCCCCTTCGTGGCGAAGATGGAGGCTGTGGGCAGGCCGATGTAGCCGAGGCCGAGGACGCAGAGGGAGGGCATTTTGAATCGAGGAATGGAGGGATTGAAGAGAGGGCACGAGGGCCGGAGGGAGAGGCAGGTTAGAGGCTTAGTTGACCAGAGGCTCGGAGGCTCAGAGGAAGACCCCGTTGATCAGTTGATCGGTTAGCCAGTTGGCCAGAGGAAGGCAGCAAACACTAGCTGGCCGGTTGACAAGTTGACACGTGGACAAGGGGCTAACTACTAGAGGCTCAGAGGCCCGGAGGCTCAGTGGACCAGAGCAGGCAAGCGAGAGACAATAAACCGACTCAAAGGGAAACGGAGAACGGAGGATTGGCGGGGATGCAGGTAGGGTTGAGCGCCTCGGTCAACCGCGGCTGACCGAGGGCGGTCAGCCCTACCCATTGTAACTGCGGGTGCCTGGAGCCGGCTGCCGAAGGCCGAACGGCTGGCACCCGAAACTCCGATGCCCCGGTGGCCGGCACCTGATACCTTCAGAAGAATGTCCGCAGCTAACTATCCGGTTTCCGGTCTCCCCTTGAGAGGTTCCTCTCTCTGGTCAACCGAGCCTCTGGGCCTCCGGGCCTCTAGCTTCGCACCATTCCCTGCATCCGGATGCTCCATCGCGAGACTTCTTCGATCTCGGCCAGAGGGACGGAAGCGCCGGCGAGGAAAGCCGCGAGGGCTTGGGGGTGGCCTTTGCCGCGGACGGGACCGCCGAGCCAGGCAGGCCAAGCCGAGGCGCCGGGCAGATTGACCGAGCGGAGCGAGTTCCAGTTATCTATCGTCGCGGACCACCCCAGACCTTCGACCATGATCCGCTCCTTGGGCAGGTGCGCCGGGAGGTCGGTCCGATAATTCAAGGCGGCGAGGTCGCCGTTGGCGAAGGTGAGTTCGAAGGAACCGCCGTCCTGCCCGTCGAGGTCGCGCGACAAGGCGCGGGCGGAGACGATGGCGCTGCCGGAGAGAAAACGCAGGAGGTCCACGAAATGGCAGGCCTCGCCCACGATGCGTCCGCCGCCCTGCCGCGGATCGAGCGTCCAGTGATCCACGGGCAGGCGGCCCGCATTGACGTCGACCGTGAAACGGCGCGGGCCGGGACGGGCCGCGAGCGCGGCGCGCAGGCGGACGGCGAGCGGCGCGAAGCGACGGTTGAAGCCGACGGCGAGGACGACGGAGCTTGCGCGGGCGACGGCCAGCGTGGCGTCGAGATCGGCTTCACTCAGGGCGAGCGGCTTCTCGACCCAGACGGACTTGCCGGCGCCGAGGGCGGCGCGGGCGAGTCCGCCGTGTTCGCCATGGCGGGTGGCGACGAAGACCTTCGTCAGCCCGGGGTGAGCGAACAGCACGGATACGTCGGTCGTCGACGAGCTGGCGGGGCCGGCGAGAAGCCGCGCGGAGAGTCCGTTGGCGGAAGCGAAGACCGCCGGCGAGAAGCCTTGGCCGCGCAGCGCCGGGACGAGCACGCGGGCGGCGAAGTTGCCGCAGCCGATGACGCCTACCCCGCCGATGGTGGCTGCGTCCCCGGCGGCGCCGGGGAGCGTGCGCGCGAGGGCGCTGTTCGGCCCGGCGTATGCGATGAGCAGTCCGAAGGAGCCCGGACGACGAAGGTCGTCGTAGATCTTCGGCGCCTCGACGAACGGATGGCGGGAGGTGAGCAACGAGTCGACCTCCAGGGCGCCCGCGGCCATGAGCGCGAGGACTTCGTCGAAGTTGGCCCGGGCGGAAGACGGGTCGGCCGGATCGGCGGAACCGTAAGAGCGCGAGACCTGGAACGACACTTCGTTCTGGTAGAAATCCGCGCGGTTGAGCGTGAGCCCCGTGACGCCGACCAGGACGACCCGGCCACGCCGACGGCACAGGCGGGCGGCGAGGTTGACGGGTTCGTCGGAAGGAGTGCTGGCCGTGATGAGCACGCCGGCCGCGCCGGCGGGCAGGAGCGCCGACAGCCCCGTCGCCCCGTCGGGGATGATCGCGCCCGCGGCCGCGGCGACGGCGCGCTTGGCCTCGTCCGGATCCACGCCGACGACCGCGACGCCGCGGGCCCGGAGGAGCCGGACGGCGAGCTGGCCGATGAGGCCGAGACCCATCACCACCACGGTATCTCCGGGCCGGGCATCGATCGGACGAAGCCCCTGCAAGGCGACGGCGGCCAACGGCACGAAGGCGGCGGCCTCGGCGGATACTCCGGCCGGAAGGCGCGCAGCGAAGGCCGGGGCGGCCGAGACCACCTCCGCGTGCGACGAATTGGAGACCACGCGGTCGCCGACGGCGAACCCGGCGACCTCGCCGGCGTCGAGGACTTCGCCGACGTGACAATAGCCGAGCGGGATCGGCTGGGCGAGTTTGCTGCGGACGGCGGCGAGCGTCG